>JAYSVR010000523.1:0-11371 GCA_043718445.1 Acidobacteriota bacterium
CGCCCCGCGTTTGGGCTTTGCCTTCCGTCCGTTCAACGATGACAAGACGGTGTTGCGCGGCGGTTACGGCATCTTCTGGGATTCCGCCGAAGGCCGTGAGATTGACGGCGCGGCAGACATCTTCCCCTATGTCAGCCGTGGCAGTTATCAGCAAACGTTGGGACAAGCCGCCGCATTGATCTCGACTGACAATCTGTTCCCGAACTTTGCGGGCGCTAAAGTTGCGACACCGGCGGCGAACACGTTTTTGGCGGTGAACATCTCGCCGAATCCGCGCAACCCGTATGTGCAGCAATGGTCGTTGGGCGTGCAGCGTGAACTCCTCAAGAACACGACGCTCGAACTCAACTACATCGGCAACAAAGGTACGCACCTGCTGATGCGCCGCAACATTGCGCAAGCCCGTCGCATGGCCGATCCGGCTTTCTGTGCCGCGAGCCCCGCCAATGCCGCGCTTCGTGATTGCCCGGTGCTGACGCGGCGTCCGTTCACGAATTTTGTGACTTACATTGACAGCGACTTTTCTGGCAATTCGAGTTACAACGCGATGAACGCAAAAGTCGAACATCGCAGCAATTCGTTTTTGCTCACCTCGGTTTATACGTGGGCGAAAAGCATGGATAACAAATCTGCCGCCGCTGGCATCGGCAACGACAACGCGGGCTGGCAGGGCTTTTTGGATAACAACGACATCCGTCGTGATCGTGGACGTTCAGAGTTCGACGTGAATCATCGCTTGGTGAGCAGCGTCGTTTATGAAATCCCGGTCGGGCGCGGCAAGAAATTCGCGGGCGGCATCTCGAAAGCGGCTGATCTCGTCATTGGCGGCTGGCAGGTGAATACGATTGCGACCTTCCAAAAAGGCTTCCCGATGACGATTCAGGCGGCTGACGTCGGCGGATTGAATGACTCGCAAGGCGCTAACCGTGCTGACCTCATCGGCACTGCCACGCTCACCGGAACGTTGGCAAAATGGTTTGACACCGCAGCTTTCCGCCAACCGGCGGCGGGCTTTTTGGGTACGTCTGGCCGCGGCATTTTGCGCGCGCCGGGCATTAACAACTTCGATACGGGCTTGTTCAAAAACTTTGCGATCACTGAGCGCACAAGTTTCCAATTCCGCTTCGAGTCGTTCAATGCTTTCAACCATACGCAATGGGGCGTGCCGGGTCGTAGCGTGGCGAATGCTACGACCTTTGGCGTCATCACGAGTACGCGTCCCGCGCGTATCAACCAATTTGGAGCCAAGTTCATTTTCTAACGGCTTCAGGTTCTCAACTTGAAAATACGCACCCGCCAAGCTGTCATGGTTTGGCGGGTGTTTTTTCTAAGTGAAAGGTTCGCAGGGCGAAGGCATGAAAAATCAAAAGGCAAAAGGCAAAAGGCAAAAGTTAAAAGGGCAGAAATTCGCTTTGCTCTTATTTTTGCCTTTTGCCTTTTGCCTTTTGCCTTTTGCCTTCGCGTTAGTTCAGGCACAGAGCGTGCAGATTCAACGGCTTGCGCAAACCGGCGAGCAAGCCTTGCAGGCCGGACGTTATGACGAAGCCGCGCAGGCTTATGAAAAATTGCGCGAACTCGCGCCGCAAATGGCCGAAGCGCATGCGCGGTTGGGTTTGATTTACTTTCAGCAACAGCGGTTTGAATTAGCCGTACCTGCCTGGCGACAGGCGATAAAAATTAAACCGACTTTGCCGAACGCCGATGTGTTTTTGGCGATGTCGTTGGCGGAACTGGGGCAATTCAAAGAAGCCTTGCCCGCGTTGGAAAAAGGATTCAAGCGCGTGACTGACGCGGCGCTCAAGCGCGCCAGCGGTTTGCAGTTGCAACGCACTTACACGAATACGCAACAGGACGACAAAGCCATCGCCGTCATGCTCGAACTCAAACAGCTTTATCCCAAAGACGCTGAAGTGCTTTATCACGCGGGTCGCGTATTCGGGAACGCCGCTTATCTGGCAACGGTGAAACTGAACGAAGTCGCGCCCGATTCGGTGTGGCTGCATCTGGCGGCGGGCGAAGCGAATGAGAGTCAGGCGAAATATGAAGTTGCGCTCGATGAATACCAAGCGGTGTTGTCGTTGCAACCCAATCGCACCGGCATCCATTACCGCATTGGCCGCGTGCTGTTGGCGCGAGCGAAGCAATCTACGGAAGATACGACCTCTGAGCCGGAAGCATTGAAAGCCTTCGAGCGTGAGTTGCAACTCGACCCGACCAACGCCAACGCGGCTTATGAAGCGGCGGAAATACATCGCAAGTCGGCTCGCTTTGACGAAGCGGCAAAGCTATTCGCGCAAGCCGTCAAACATTATCCTTACTTTGAAGAAGCGTTGGTTGGCTTAGGCCGTGCGTTGTTGAGTTTAGGCAAAGCGAATGACGCGCTCGCGCCGCTGCGGAAAGCCGTCGCGTTGAACGCGAACGACGAAGTCGCGTGGTTTCAATTGGCGCAAACGCAACGCGCGCTCGGCAATGCGGCTGAACAACAAAAGGCGCTGGCTGAATTTCAAAGAGTACGCAACGCGAAACAAGTCGCTATGCCGACCAAACGCGAAATCACAAAACAAACGCTCGACGCAAAACCCAATCAATAACTCATTGTGCAAACCAGCAGAGAATATGGAACAGACGGAAATAACAGAACAAACGGAAGTCCGTTAAATGGTTTTCGTTTGTTCCGTATTCTCTGTATTTCTAAAGCTTGGTTGTTCTCGCGGCTCCGCCGCAGTGATGTGTGGAAAGGCTTTGCCTTTCCAGTAGGTGGTAAAAGTTCTTCGGGCTATGCCCGTCCCGTCAATCAAGATCAACGCCAATCAAGGCAAGGCCGCAATCAATTTGCTTCAAACCTGAATGACGTTGCGGGCGTAGCCCGAATGATTGTTTGGCTTCCCGGAAAGGCGGAGCCTTTCCGCACATCACTGTGGCAGAGCCACAAAAACAATCGAAACCTGGGACTAATAATTCTTTCATGTATTGTCCTCGCCGCTTCGTTGGCAGGCGCACAAAGCCCGGTCACTTTCACCGACATCACCGTCAGCAGCGGCATCACTTTCAAACACACCTTTTCGCCGGACAAAAAATACATTCTCGAATCCATGAGCGGCGGCGTCGCTTTGTTCGATTACGACAACGACGGATGGCTCGATGTTTATTTCGTCAACGCGCCGACGGTTGAAAATCCGAAAGGCGCACGTAGCGAACTCTGGCGCAACAAAGGCGACGGCACGTTTGCCGACGTGACCGACAAAGCAGGCGTAGGCAACGCAGGCTTTGGCATGGGCGTATGCGCAGGCGATTTCGACAACGATGGATGGGAAGACCTTTACGTGACGTGTTATGGCTCGAACCGTTTGTATCGCAACAACGGTGACGGCACGTTCGCTGATGTTGCGGTGAAAGCTGGGGTGACGGATGCGCGTTGGTCTACGGGCGCGGCGTTTGGCGATTACAACAACGACGGCTGGCTCGATTTATTCGTAGCGAATTACGTTGAGATGAAACTCGACGCGCTGCCCGAATTCGGCAAGGGCAAATACTGTCAGTTTCAATCGCTGCCGGTGCAATGCGGGCCGCAAGGATTAAAAGGCGCGGGCGATTCGCTCTTTCGCAACAATGGTGACGGCACGTTCACAGACGTAAGCAAACCAGCGGGTGTAGCCGATGCGGAAGGCCTGTTCGGTCTCGGCGTCGCGTGGTGCGATTTCAACGAAGACGGCTTTGTTGATCTTTACGTCGCCAACGACACAGGCGCGAATTACCTTTATCAAAACAAAGGCAACGGAACCTTTGCTGAGATTGGGTTGATGACGGGCGTAGCGTTGAGCGAAGACGGCAAGGGGCAGGCTTCGATGGGCGTGGCGATTGGCGATTACGATCATCGCGGGAAGATGAATTTGTTCGTGACGAACTTTTCGGATGAATACAACGCCTTTTATCGCCACGAAAAAGGATTCACATTCAGCGACGTTTCTTACGCTACGCAAACGGGCAAGGCGAGTTTGCCTTATGTGGGTTGGGGCTGCGGGCTTTTCGATTACGACAACGACGGCTGGTTGGACTTGTTCGTCGTCAACGGTCACGTATATCCGCAACTGGCGGCGGCGAAACTCAAGATCGCTTATGCACAACGCAAGCTGTTTTATCGCAATCAACGCAACGGCGTGTTTGCCGAAACGGCAGCAGGCGCGGCGTTGAATGAGCCATCGGTCAGTCGTGGCGCGGCGTTCGGCGATCTCGACAACGACGGCGATGTAGATGTCGTCATCAACAATCTCGACGGCGCTCCGACCGTGTTGCGTAACGACGGCGGCAATCAGCAAAACTATCTTTCGATTCATCTGATTGGTGCGAAAAGCAATCGCAGTGCGTTCGGCGCGCGGGTGAAAGTTACGGCGGGCGATTTGGTGCAAGTGGCTGAACGGCGTAGCGGTGGCAGTTACCTTTCGCACAACGATACGCGCATGCACTTCGGATTGGAGAAGCGCACGAAGGTTGATGCGGTTGAAATTCGTTGGCCGAGCGGCGCGATTGAGACATTCAAAGACATTCCGGCGAACAGCTTCATCACTATCAAAGAAGGCGAGAAGCAATATGGAAAAAGAGCTACAGGCAAAGGTTGAACAATTGCGTTCGGATGATGCTGAAGTGCGCTATCAAGCCTTTCAGGCTTTGCTGACTACGGCAAAAGAGCCGGTGGACTGGGCTTATGAAGTGTGGGACGAACTGCTCGAACATACGCGCAGCAAGAACAACCACTTGCGCACCATCGCCGTGCAGTTGCTTTGTCAGTTGGCAAAGAGCGATCCGAAGCAACGCATCCTGAAAGATTTTCCCAAGTTGATGGCGGTGACGCACGACGAAAAGTTCGTGACGGCGCGGCATAGTTTGCAGGCGCTTTGGAAGATTGGGCTGGCGGGGAAGAAGCAACAGAAGCTTTTGTTGGCGGGGCTGGCCGCGCGTTACGATGAAGCGATCAACGAAAAGAATTGCACGCTGGTTCGCTATGGCATTATCGAAAGTATGCGCAAGCTGTTTGACGTGAATCAGGACGAAGCCATACGCACAGAGGCGCTGGCGCTGATCGAGCAAGAGGAAGATTTGAAGTATCGGAAGAAATACGCCGGTGTCTGGAAAAAATAATGAACGATCATCTTATGATCTTGTCAGGTCGCGTTGCTGCCATTAAGATGCGCGTGCCTTCCAAACAAAACATTGCTGGGAAACACAAAGGAAAAACGAATGAGAGGCACGGCGTTGAAGCTGATTCAACCGATGTCAAAACGCGATCAGGTCTTAGGCGCATTCAAAGACGCCATCCTGCGCGGAGACATACAGCCGGGCGACACCATCGTTGAAAGCAAGGTCGCGCAACAACTGGGCGCGGGCATTCCGCTGGTGCGCGAGGCGCTGATTGAATTAGAGCATCAAGGCTTCGTGCAAAAAGTGCCATACAAAGGCACGACGGTCACGAAGCTGGAACGCCGTCACGTCGAGCAAATTTTTCGGCTGCGCATTGAACTCGAAACGCTTGCCATCGAATGGGCGAAAGAAAACGTGAAGCCCACTGACCTTGATTACCTGCACGGACTGACAATGAGAATGAAGCGCGCCGCTGAGGCGCTCGATCTCGATGAGTTTTATGTCAACGATTTGGCCTTTCATCGCAAGCTGTGGGAAATGTCTGGCAACCCTTATCTGGTCGAATCGTTGGAGCGATTGGTCGTACCGCTGTTTGCGTTTTTCGTGATGAAAAACCGGCGGACGCGCAAGTCTTATGTGGCAAGCGCGGCGAACCATGAAAAACTGGTTGAAGCCCTGCCGAAACTCAGCAAAGCCAAGCTGAGTGCGTTGATGCGCGATTCGCTGTCCGGTTGGAAAAGCGAAACGCTCGATGAGTTGTTACCAAACGAGACGAACTGACGTACTCGTGATTTGAGCCAACATCCTTTCCCACGCAGGAAGGGGGAAAAACAAAGCCATTGCTGTGATGGAAGTTTCTGCGCCGCTCGCGTCTGGCGGGTCGGTGTTCTCAATCAAGCGTCTATCCGAATCAATTCAGGGAGAAAACGAAATGCTGTCTATCATTTCTGCAAGCGAAGCGAGCAAGCGCGTCGGGCGATTAGCCCTGTTGGCGCTTGCCTTAACGGCCTTGGTTGCCAATGCGTTGGCGCAAGGGCTAACCGGGCAAATTTCCGGTGTCATTACCGATTCCGGCGGAGCCGCCATACCCAACGCGAAAATTACGATCACGAATGAAGAGACTGCGCGCGTCGTTTCGATCACGGCTGACAGCGAAGGCAATTTCTTCGCGCCGCCATTGCTGTCAGGGACTTATTTGCTAGCGGTCGAGGCCAGCGGCTTCAAGCGGTTTGAGCAAAAAGGCATCTTGCTGGCGGCGAACGATAAGCTGGCCTTGCGCCGCATTGTGCTGGAAGTCGGTGATGTCAGTCAGACTGTCACCGTCACGGCGGAAGCCGCATTGGTTAAAACCGAGAGCGCCGAACGCGCCGGTTTGATTGACGAACAGCAAATCGCCAGCATCCCGCTTAAAGGCCGTGATTACATGGGGCTGGTTAAACTTTTGCCCGGCGTGGTTGATACCGCCAACCGCGAAGCGCCTGGCTGGAACAATCTCGGCGGAGTTTCGATCAATGGTTCGCGTGGCGGCACGATCAACCTGACGTTGGACGGCGTTTCTTCGCTCGATACGGGTTCACAACTTGGCCCCTATCTCGCACCCGGCCTCGACGCGATTGGCGAAGTCAAAGTTTTGCTCACCAATTATCAAGCCGAATATGGACGCAGTAGCGGTGGCACGATCAACGTCGTCATCAAAAACGGTACGCGCGACTTTCACGGCGGCGGCTTTTATTTCAAGCGCCACGAACAGTTCAACGCGAACGAATTTTTTAACAACCTGCGCAACGTCCCCAAGCAACGCTATCGGTTTAATTATTGGGGCGGCAACATCGGCGGGCCGGTTTACATTCCTGGCACGAACTTCAACAAGAACAAAGACAAGTTGTTCTTTTTCTGGTCGCAGGAATATCTGCCGCGCTTGTATCCGACGCGGCAAGGCACGATTACTTATCCGACCGCTTTAGAACGCGCGGGCAATTTCTCGCAAAGCCTCGATACCAATGGCCGATTGATCCCGGTGCGCGATCCATCGAAAACGGGCGCTTGCACCTTGACTGACACGACAGCGTGTTTCCCCGGAAACATCATTCCGACGAATCGCATTGATACCAATGGACAAAAGCTCTTGAGCATTTTCCCGTTGCCGAATTTCAATGCGGCATCGGTCAATTACAATTACAACAACGTTTTTCAAAGCCAAGTTGACCAGCCGCGCCGCGAAGAGATTTTGCGCATGGACTGGAACATCAGCTCCAAGACGACTTTTTATGCACGCGGCATTCAGAATTACGAAGCCTTTCGCGGAGATTTCAACTTTGTGTTGGCGTCGAACGTATGGCCGCAATTCCCGATTGAATATTCGATTGATAGCAAGGGCATTGTGAGTACGCTGATTCACAGCTTTTCTTCAACGATCACCAATGAATTCACGTTTGGAGTCAATCGCGCGTTTCAAAACGTTGCGCCGCTCAATCAAGCGGGCATTGATCGCAACGACCGCGTGAAACTGGGTTTAACGTTGCCGCAATTTTTCCCGGCTAGCAATCCGTTGCGGTTGTTGCCCAACGCTACCTTCGGCGGCATTCCGAACGCGACACAGTTCAACATTGAACAACGCTTCCCGTTCTTCGGTACGAACAACATCTGGAACTATTCAGATAACCTGTCAATCGTTAAAGGCAATCACAACATCAAGACCGGTTTCTATTTTGAATACACCACGCGGAACGCAGCCCGTTCGGCGGCGTTCAACGGCACGTTCAACTTTGACCGCAACGTCAACAACCCGCTCGACACCAATCATCCGTTTGCCAACGCTTTGATTGGTTCAGTCAACGCCTATACCGAAGCAAACAACAAACTCAATGGTTATGCGCGTTACCGCAACATCGAGTGGTTTGCCCAGGACACGTGGAAAGTAGCGCGCCGCTTCACGATTGATGGCGGGTTGCGTTTCTATTACATCGAGCCGACTTATAGCGAAGATACCAATCTGGTTTATTTCGACTCGAAGCTGTATGACCGCACCAAACAACCAGCGTTAATGACGCCGTTCTGTTTGAACAACGCCACGACTTGCACCGGCAACAATCGCGTAGCGCGCAACCCCATCACCGGAGCCATTGCGCCTTCGGTCAAGATCGGCACGTTTGCTGATGGCACGGGCACGGCGTTTCAGGGAATGCGGCAAGTGTCTGAGCGCGTCTTCAAAACGCCGCCCATTCAACTGGCTCCGCGAATCGGCTTTGCTTATGACGTATTCGGCGATGGCAAGACTTCGGTTCGCGGCGGCATTGGGGTTTTCTATGACCGGTTCAATGACGATCAGGTGTTGCAACAAGTCGAACAACCTCCCAACCTGATTACTGCGACGGCGAATTTCACGACGATTCGTGATTTGCTCGCGACGCCTTTGAGCATTTCGCCAGCGGGTGTGAATGCGGTTGATCCATCATACAAACCGACGGCAGTTTATAACTACAGTCTCGGCGTACAACGTGACATCGGCTGGAACACGGTCGTTGATGTGGCTTATGTCGGTTCGTTAGCGCGCCACTTGTTACAGCGATTGAGCCTAAATGCTGTTCCTTATGGAGCACGCTTCCTGCCGTCGTCAATTGACCGAACGCTGGCTGGTAATGCGACGCCGCTGCCCGATAACTTCCTGCGCCCGATTCAGGGTTTCGGCGACATCCAGTTGATCGAGACGGGCGGCAATTCCAACTATCACGGCTTGCAAACTTCACTGAACCGCCGTTTCTCAAATAGCCTTTCGTTTGGCGCGAGTTACACGTGGTCAAAGGTTATGACGCTGGTCAACGGCAACAACGAAGCGATCAATCCTTTTATTGATCGCAAGGTGCGCAATTACGGCAGAGCGGGTAATGACCGTACACATAATTTCGTATTGAATTATGTTTACCGCGTTCCTTCATTATCGAGGTATTGGGACAACGCCGTGTCGCGACAGGTTTTCAGCGGATGGGAACTGTCAGGCGTGACGTCGTTTCTGAGTGGTGCGCCTTCTGGCATCGGTTACGCATTGGTTGCAGCGCGTGATTTGGTGGGCGGCGGCGGCGCGGGCGTAGACAGTCGTGTCGTGCTGGTTGCCAATGCGGTCTTACCACGCGATCAACGCGCCACTGCGTGCAGTCACGCATTCGCCGCGACCAATACGCAATTGTCAACCTCTGTTGTCCCGGTTGGCTGCCATCTGAATGTCAATTCGGTTTTGCCACCGACGACAGCGGGCGACAACGGACGCGGCAACGCGGCCAAAGACCTGTTCCGTTTGCCCGGCTCGAACAACTGGGACATCTCGCTCTTTAAGAACTTTAGCTTGTTCAAGGAGGGCAAGGTGCGGATGCAGTACCGGTTGGAGATGTACAACGCTTTCAACCATACGCAATTCACCGGTGTAGACACCACGGCGCGTTTTGATGCGAGTAACAATCAAGTTAATGCGTTGTTCGGTTCTTATACGTCGGCGGCGAATGCGCGCCGCATCGTGATGGGGTTGAAGCTCAACTTCTAACGCCGGTCACAAGGCGCACTCGCAGTTTCGCTCGCGCCGGAACGATGCACTCTCATCGTTCCGGCGCAAGTTTTATGGCGGTCAATCTTTCCTCTGTGATGGCCCCCGTGAAGGAGATTCCCATGAAGTTCATCCGTTCATTTCTCTTGTTGGGTTGTTTGGCGCTGGCGGTGTTCACGCAATCAGCGCCGAACGTGAAAATCACCTGGATCGGTCAATCCGGTTTCATGATTCAAACTGAAAACGGCCCGGTCGTTTTCAGTGATCCGGCTCCGGCGAGCTTTAATTTGCTGACGCCTACGACGCCGGGCAATGCGGTGACGGTGAGCCATACGCACGGCGACCACACGGGTACGGCGGTGGTGCAAGGCAGTCCCACCATCATTGATGGACGCGTCAACCCGACTGAGTTGCGCGAAGTGATGGCGGCGGATACGACGTTCAAGATCGTGCCGGGCTTTCACGACGCGACGGGCGCGACGCGCAATTCGCTCATTACGTGGACGCAAGGCGGGCTTAGATTTGTGCAGGGCGGCGATTACGGACAGGCGACGCTGACCGATGCGCAGCGGGCCGCGCTGGGCGATATTGACGTAGCTTTCATCGCTGCCGCGAACCCGGCGTTCTCAACCGCTGTGGCGAAAAATTTCGTAGATCAATTGCGCGCGCGCGTTACGATTCTTTGCCATTACCGTGCGCCGTTGGGCGGCTCGGCGACGCTGGCATCGCTGAAAGATTTCGGGCCGTTGTATGCCAAGCTGGTTTACAAGTTCAGCGAAGTAACAATCAACAAAAACAATCTGCCGACTGAACCCGAAGTCTGGATCATGCAACCTAACGCCAACGCCGCCGCCGTCAATGCCGGAAACTATGGAGCGGGACAACCGATGTCACCGCTTTCGCTCGGTGCGATCTTTGGCAACTTCACGAATGCGACGATGGGAACGGCGCAAAGTTTTCCACTGCCTACGACGTTGGGCAATGTAGAAGTTCTGGTAGGCGGCAGACCGGCTCCGTTGCTGTTTGTCTCGCCCCAGCAAATCAATTTTCAGGTTTCGAGTCGGCTTGAATTGACAGCGCAAGCATTGGTCGAAATCAAAGTCGCGGGCGCGACCGTTGCTCGAACGCAGTTGACCGTGCTGCCCAGCGCGCCGGGACTTTTCGCGGCGACCGACGTGAACTATCGCGTGATTGGTACGGCGACGCCGATCAAACGTGGCGATGCGCTGGTGATTTTCGCTACCGGACATGGTGAATTGAATACGGCGCTGGAGGATGGACAACCGGCGTCCGGCGTTCTCTATACGACGAAAACCAATCCGCGTGTGACCATCGGCGGTGTAGAGGCACAAGTGCTTTTCAGCGGCCTCACACCCGGCCTTGCGGGCGTATGGCAAATCAACGTCGTCGTGCCGAACAATGCGCCGTTAGGGGCGAACGTTCCGCTCATCGTTGAGCAGGGTTTTGCGAGCAATGCGATTCCGTTGGTAGTGAATGCTGCGTCATTTGGCGAAGAACAAATCAGCGGCGCGTGGAATCCGTTTCGTCATTTGTTGGGTTGGGTGGCTACGTTTATTTGATTGGTCGTGGCGCAGGCTTCAGCCTGTGAGACGTTGTGTGGACTTTAGTCCGCGAGTCAGGCGCGCAATCACTCGCGGACTAAAGTCCACACAACGTCTCACAGGCTGAAGCCTGCGCCAC
>JAYSVR010000524.1:0-11369 GCA_043718445.1 Acidobacteriota bacterium
CCGAGCCGTGAATGTCCCAGGTGATTTCGTTAAACACCGTCTCGAACATATTGATCGTCACGAACCGCACGCCGCGTTCGACCATGCGCCGCGCGAGCAAACAACTCATGCCGAAACGATTGCGGCCATAGCGGTCTTTGGTTTTATCGTCTTCTTGGCTGAGATCAAAAGCCTCGCGCATTTTCGCCGACGACATCAGCGTATAAGCCTGATTGAAATTATCGTCCAACAAACGCGCGTCCTGACTCGTGGCGAAACTCGCTTCAAGTTCTTTGACCGAGCTATCAATCATCGCGCGCAAGTTGCGGCGGCGATCCGTTCGCACTGACGAAATGTAATCAGGCGGCAGCATGTCAGGCACTTTGAAATTCGGCGTCGAAGGGTCTGAGTTCAGCACGAATGGATCAAAACGTTTGCCTAAAAATCCGGCGCTTTGTCCGTGCGGCATGCTGCCGCCGGTGTTGCCGATGGGGCGCGGCAACAACACATGCGGCGGAGCATCGCCCCGCCCGCCGCGCATCTGTGACAAGACGCAACCGATGTTTGGATGTTCGATGCCGTTTTGAAACAGCCGTCCGGTTTGCATCATCTGATGGCCGGTGTCGTGAACCGCCGCCGCCGTGTGATAGCACGAACGAATCAGCGCGTACTTATCAGCGTGCTTCGCCATGTTCGGGAAGATTTCGCTGATCTCTATGCCCGGCACGTTGGTCTTAATCGGTTTGTATGGCCCGCGAATCTCTGACGGCGCGTTGGGTTTCATGTCCCACAGATCAAGCTGGCTCGGCCCGCCGACCAGCATCAGGAAGATGCAGTTCTTATCTTCGTCAGGGTTGACCGCGCCTTGCGCTTTCATCGCCATCAAATCGCTCAAGCCCAAGCCGAGCATGCTCAACGCGCCCGCGTGCAAAAAATCGCGGCGGCGCAATCCATCGCAAAAGCTCACTGTTTTTTCTGCGTCCAATCGAAACATCGTTAGCTTCCTTCAGTAAATCTCACCGCAGAGGCCTCGCGCCTCTGCGGTGAGTTAGCTGTCTCATGGGGTCTCTGGAAACGGAATATCCGCTTTGGATTGAGAGGGATTTCGCCACAAAGAAGCACATAAATCACAAAAGGATAGTAAGTTTTTGTGTCTCTTGTGCTTTTTTGTGGCGAAATCCCATCTAAGTAAAGGCGAACATCAAATTTCAAACAGGCACTTACGCCTTCTTCTTTGTCAGCTCATCGTGAATCGTGTCGAGCAGCCGCTTCGTCGCGCGAATGCCGTCCGGTTCGCTCATCTTTTGTCCTTCGTATTCAATGCCGACAAAGCCGTTGTATTTCGCGGCCAGCACGATGCCCATCATCTTGCGGTAATCGGTATGCGTCTCGTTGCCCGCGTCATCGAAATCATGCGACTTGGCGCTGACGGCTTTGGCATAAGGCATCATCTCGGTTACGCCCAGATAGCGGTCATATTCTTCGGTCGCCGAGACGCGAAAGTTGCCGAAATCAGGCAGCGTGCCGCAATTCTTGTGATCCACCAGTTTCATCACGCCCGTGAGCCACTTGCCGTTGGAAGACAAGCCGCCGTGGTTTTCGACGATGACCGCGATCTTGTGTTGCGCGCCGAACTCGCTCAACTTGCGCAAGCCTTCAGCCGCGAGCTTTTGCTGCTCTTCATAAGTGCCTTTGCTTTGCGCGTTCACGCGAATAATTTTGCAGCCCAGAAACTTTGCGGCTTCGACCCAGCGGTAATGGTTCTCGACGGCTTGTTGGCGTTTCGCGGCGTCGGCATCGCCGAGCGCGCCTTCGCCGTCAATCATGATGAGGCGATTTTCTATGCCGAGGTCTTTGGTGCGCTTGAGCATTTCGCCCAAGTAGGTTTGGTCTTTGGCTTTGTCCTTAAAAAACTGATTGACGTATTCGACCGCGTTGATGCCGAACTGTTTCGTCATCTTGGCGAAATCGAGGTTGTCGAGTTGTTTGGCAAACAGCGCCTTGTGCAAAGACCACTGCGCCAGCGAAATCTGGAAGAGGGGTTTTGGCGCAGCGGTTAATTGGTTGGTCATCATCATTGCTCCGGCGGTGAGGCCAGCGTTTTTGATGAACTCACGTCGTTCGATCACTTGAATCATCGTTGTTCGTCCTCGTATTGAAATTGAATTGAATGAGTGGCGCATCTGCCAACGGCGCGCATTGTAATCGCAAACTCGGCGCAGGTCACTTTTGCCCGGCGGATATTTTCGCATTAGACGTGCCCGTCGCTCTTCTTGTACTATCCACCTCGAATTTCCTCCCTAACTCTATGAATTCACAATCTGTAGTTTTGATAACCGGCGCTTCCTCCGGCATCGGGCGGGCGTTGGCGTTGCATTACGCGCGTCAGCACTGCCGCGTCGTCGTGACCGCGCGCCGCGAAGCGCTGTTGATCGAACTGGCTGCCGCGATTCGTGCGGCAGGTGGTGAAGCTCTGCCGCTGGTTTGCGACGTAAGCGATGCCGCACAGGTGAAAGCCACCATCGCGCGAGCCTTTGCCGCGTGGGGACGCCTTGAGCTGGCGATTCTCAACGCGGGTGTCGGCGAACCTACCGATGCTTTGCACTTTGAGGCTGCGAGTTTGGTGCGGATGACGCAAACTAATTTATTCGGCGTCGCGTATGGCCTTGAGTCGTTGATTCCGTTGATGCGCCAACAAGCAAACGGCGGACAAATCGCTGTCGTATCGAGCATTGCCGGAGATCGCGGTATGCCCGGTTCGGCGGGTTACAGCACGACCAAGAATGCCGTGAATGCGCTGTGTGACGGCTTGCGCGCGCACCTGAAAACGCACGGCATTCAATTGGTGACGATTGCGCCGGGTTACGTACACACCGAAATGACGGCGCGTTTCAAAAACATGCCGTTCGTGATGAGCGCCGAAGCCGCGGCGGATTTAATCGCACGTCGGCTGGCATCCAGTAGTAGTATTATTCGCTTTCCGTTTTGGCCTTCGCTGTTTATGCGGTTCGTCAGGCTGATGCCGACTGCGATTTTTGATGCCTTGTTAGGAAAGCGTAGCTCGCCCCACGAGCGCGAAAAATAATGTTGTCCGATTGAACCCAACCAAGGAAGTTGTTATGCGTGATTACCAATTAGCTAGAGCGTTGGATGAAGAAGCCTACGAAGAAGTCGAAGAGGCCAGAGAAATAGAAGACGCGATAGGCTCGCCCCGTCGCTGGACAGAAGCCGTAATTGTTTTTCTCGGCGCGTTGGGCATTCAGCGCCTCGCTTCGCTGATGCCTGAAACGGTTGAGCGGGTTTATAGCAATTTCTTTTATTACTACTTTTCGCGCATCGTGGCGGCCTTTAATAAACTCGTAGGTTTTTCGATAGCTGAAATTGGCTTGATCGTATTATTGGTGGCGCTCGTACTGTGGTTTTTTTGGCTGCTGCAAAAAGCCTGGAACGGATTTATTAATCCGTTTGAGTTACTTTTATATCTGCTTTATCGCGGCCTGTGGGCGGGCGGCATTGGGATGATTTTATTTTTTGTGTTGTGGGGATTTAATTATCAACGCCTGCCGGTCGGCGAAAGCTTGAAAATCGTAGGCACGGAAACTCAGCCCGGTGAACTCGAAACTATTTGCAGCCAGATGATTTCGCGCCTGAACGAAAATTACCAACTCGCCAGCGCCAGCCAGAACTGGGCCAACGAAAGCGCCTTGCCCGTAACTAAATCACGGCTTTATCAAGTGATCGAACAATCTTTTCAACGCTCTAATTTGTTAGGGAGCGCCGGGCAAGGCGGTTTCGGCGCACCGAAGCCGTTGTTTTTATCCGGCGTGCTGACGCGCATGGGCATCAGCGGCGTATTCTCGCCCTTCACCGGCGAAGCGAATTACAACCAGGAAGTACCGCCTTCCGATTTGCCTTTTGTGCTCGCGCACGAAAAAGCTCACCAACGTGGCTGGGCGCGCGAAGACGAAGCCAGCTTTATCGCCTTTGTCGTTTGCACGAATTCGGGCGATCCTTTCGTGCGTTACGCCGGATATTTACAGGCCCTACCGAAATTGATGCAGGTGTTACGTCGCACCAACGAATCTGAATACACTGCGTTGCGCGCGCGTATTGCCGAAGGCCCGCTGCGCGACCTGGCTTCGCGGGCGCAATTCTGGACGTTCCGCGAAAATCCCATTCTCGGTGCTGCTGCGCGACAAACTAACAACACTTATCTGCGCGCCAATCGCGTACGCTCCGGCATCGCTAATTACGACGAAGTAACTTCGCTTATCATTGGTTACTACCAGCGTTATCCAAATGGCGATAGCTCGTCACCCGCGCCGTTGGTGAATGATCCGGCGATGGTGACGGGAGAATCAGTTACTCGTCCGCGCGCTTCAGGGACTCCTTTCGTGAGTGCCAGCCCGGTAACTATAGCTACGCCGCTCATTACGACTGACGCTCCGCGCGATAATGGATTTATTCCGTAATGAGTACTGCGCCCGCCCGCCCTTTATCGCAAAATTCAGTTCCTCCGTTACGCGCAGCCCTTCGCAAGGCACAGGATTATTTGCTGTCGCAGCAATCTCCTGAAGGATATTGGTGGGCGGAACTCGAAGCCAACGTCACGCTCACAGCGGAACTCATCATGTTGCATCGCATCTTGATGCACAGTCACAGCCATAACCCGCAACGCGCGTCACAAATTCAGCAACTGGCGCGTTACCTGTTGCGCGAACAGCGCGCGCACGGCGGCTGGGAGCTATATTTCGGCGATGGCGGTGAATTGAGTACCACCATCGAAGCCTATTTCGCCCTCAAGCTCGCAGGTTATTCCACCGATGACGAACGCTTGCAACGCGCGCGACAGTTTATTCTCGCCCGTGGCGGCGTAACTCAATCTCGTGTATTCACCAAGTTACACTTAGCTTTATTCGGCGCTTATCCGTGGCACGGACTGCCTACTTTGCCGCCGTGGTTTATGTTCCTGCCGAAATGGTTTCCTTTCAACATCTATACGATGGCGAGTTGGGCACGTTCTTCGACGGTGCCTTTGTTAGTGGTGCTGGACAAGCGACCGATTTATGACGTAGGTGTTGACGTTGCTGAGTTATTCGTTGAAAGCAATGTCAGCCTGAAAAACAACGACGGCACGTTCGCTGGCTCATTATTTTTGCTAGCTGACAAATCACTCAAGTTACTTGATCGCATTGGCTTCGTGCCCTTTCGCGCTGCTGGTTATGCCGCCGCCGAACGCTGGGTGATTGAGCGGCAAGATACGCCCGGCGATTGGGCGGGCATCGTACCCGCGATGATTAATTCGCTGTTGATGTTTCAGGTGCTGGGCTATTCGACGAACCATCCTTATATCAAACGCGGTCTCGATGCGCTCGACCGTTTTTGCATTGCCGAAGGCCAACTGGCGGGCAGCGAAGACCCGCAGTACTTGCGCTTGCAACCTTGCATTTCGCCTACTTGGGACACAGCGTTGGGCGGTTCGGCCTTACTTGATTCAGGGATAACTAAAACACATCCACGCTTGCAGTCGGCGGCTGAATGGTTGCTCAAACAACAAATCTTTCGCTACGGCGATTGGGCGATTTATAACCGTAAAGGGAAGCCAGCGGGTTGGGCGTTCGAGTTTTATAACGACTATTACCCTGACGTAGATGACACGGCGGCAGTAATTTTGATGTTACTCGGTACGACCTTGTCCGCCGAAGAAAATAAAGATGAAGCCAAGCTCGCTGCTTGTCGTGCTGCTACGGAATGGGTGATTTCCATGCAATGCCGCGTTGGAGGTTGGGCGGCTTTCGATATTGATAACACGCAGGAGTTTTGGAACCAGATGCCTTATGGCGATCTGAAAGCGATGATTGATCCGCCGACGGCTGACATAACCGGACGTGTGTTAGAAATGCTAGGTCACTGGCAAACTAAATATGGCGAACAACTTTATCGTGACGAAGACGTGCAACGCGCAGTTAGTTTTTTGTTAAGGCTGCAAGAACCTGACGGCTCGTGGTGGGGACGCTGGGGCGTGAATTATATTTACGGCACTTATCTGGCACTCGTTGGTTTACGCGCCATTGCGCCTTACGCGAATTTCGATATGCAGGGTGATGTAACTCAGCGCGCTGCGGCTTGGTTGCGCAGCGTACAAAACCCTGATGGCGGATGGGGCGAAACCTGTGAGTCATATAAACGGCCTGAGTTACGCGGTCAGGGCGTGAGTACTCCATCGCAAACGGCCTGGGCGTTATTGGGGTTAATGGCGGCGGGCGATTTCGACAGTGGTTCGGTCAAGCAGGGAATAGCTTATTTACTTACTTCACAAAACCCGGACGGCAGTTGGCTGGAAGCTGAATATACCGGTACGGGGTTTCCCGGACATTTTTATATTAACTACCATCAATATCGAAATCAGTTTCCGCTGACGGCACTAGGGTGTTACGCGGTTGGCAAAATCAATGACCAATGAAAAATCAAAAATACTCAGGGCGTAACTGGTTCAGCCATCTTTTCAGCTACTAAACGAAAGCCTACTACGCCGCTGCGGTTTTGCGGTTCATCGTAATTGCGAAAGGCCGGGTGAACTTTGGCAGCCTCGCTCAACCAGCTTTCGCCGCGAATGACGCGAAAGAGTTTTGAGCCGTTGGCTGCGGTCCAGGCTTCTCCGTCGGTTGGCGCGCCGGCGTAACTTTCGTGATAAGCGTCAGCACACCATTCAGCAACGTTGCCCAGCAGGTCGTGCAAGCCGAAAGCATTGGCTTCTTTCTGACCGACGAGTTGCGTGGTTTTGGTGTTCGTGTTGAACCAGGCGAAGCGCTCTAGCTCATTCGATAATTCGCCATTCTGGCCTGCTCGCGCGGCGTATTCCCACTCGGCTTCGGTGGGCAACCGATAACGATAACCGTCGTTTAACAGATTGATTTGCGCGGTAAACTTTTGCACTTCGAACCAGGCGACGTTTTCGACGGGCAGCGCGTCGCCTTTATGCAAGCTCGGATTTTGCCGCATTAGCGCGCGCCATTGCTGTTGGGTAATTTCGTGTACGCTCAAATAAAACGGTTGCGCCAGTGTGACGATGTGCGGCGGTTGCGCATCGGCTTCCTGCGTCGCGCCCATCGTGTAACGCCCAGCAGGTAAGAGCTTGAATTGCGCGCCGAAACGATTGGTGAATTGTGCAGGCAAAATCGCTGGCACGTTTATCGAGGCTTGGGCGCGCGCTGCGGCTGACTCAGGTAATCCGGCGCTGCTGCGTCCGAGAAATTGTTGCGAGAGCAAGCCTAGTCCCGCGCCGCCGAAGACCAACACCGCGAGAAAGGCGGCAGCATAAGGCCAACGCGAGCGCCCGTTCGCTAGATTGGCGGCAGGCAGCGGTACGGTCATGGTCGCAGACTTGGTTGTGGGCACATTGGCAAGGCGCACGACTTGCGAAGGCGATGTGTCTGCCGTTGAGTCGGAGTGATTCGCCGTCGCCTGATAGTGCTGAAAAATCGGCGGCGGAGGAATGAAAGGCGGCGGCGTTATGGATTGCGTCGCCTGTTGTTGCGAGGTCGCGGCGGCTTGAGCATGGGCTTGCTCTTCTGTATTTGCTGCTGGAGTTGTTGTTTCGTAATCGTGTACCGGCGGAGCCATCTTTAACGCGAGTTGCAACGATTCGCGCATCTCGTGGGCGCTTTGAAAACGAGCTTCGCGGTTGAGCGCGAGCGCGCGGTGTAAGGCTTGTGCGACCATCAGCGGAATCGTCGGGACGAGTTCGCTGGCTAATCGTTGCGGGTCGCGTTGGGTGGTCGCCATTGATTCGAGCCGCGCCAAAGCGTTTTCGGGTAACTGTCCGGTCATCAGCCGATAGAGCGTAGCGCCCAACGAATAAAGGTCGGAACGCGGGTCGGTGCCGCTGTTGCGAATCTGTTCAATCGGGGCAAACGCCGACGTATAGCCATACAAACTCAGATTGCTGGTGTGGCCTTTTGCCAAACCGAAATCAAGCAACATCACGTGGCCCTGCGGCGTGAGTTTCACGTTGGCGGGTTTGATGTCGCGGTGTATGACGGGCGGTTCGACAGCGTGCAGGTAAATCAGAGCGTCGAGCAATTGATCAGCCCATTGCAGCACTGTGCGATGGTCGAGCGCCTGTCCGAAATCCTGCAAAGTCTGTTCGAGGTCGCTGCCGGGCACGTATTCCATCACGATGTATTGCCCTGCGCCTTCGTTGAACAAGTCGCGCACTTTAGGCAGGTGCGGATGCGACAAACGCGCGAGCAGATTGGCTTCGCGTTCGAAAATGTCACGCATCTGTTCGGTGTTGAATACGCAAAGTTTCAACGCGACGGGGCTGCCGCCCAAACGCCAGTCACGGCCTTCATAAACCGCACCCATCCCGCCTTGCGCAATCGGTCGCACAATCTCATAACGCTGTTGTAAAAGCGTAGTCTCAGCTTGCATACGCGAGCCTCTATTTCATTGGAGATGCTTGAATGGTTAATCGGCCAGATGGCGGATGCGATTGCTGTACGGCTGTCGCACGGCAATCATCACGGAGGAAACGGTTGGGATGCGGGCGACAAATTAAAGAATGATACCCCGTAAGTCAAAAGCCGACGTTGATGAGTCATTCGTTATTTTTGAGAAGCCTCATTGCCTATGCTTACGGGGTTGGGTTTGCCTTCGAGAAACGGACTGATGAGATTCGCCAGGCGTTGTTCTTCGGCTTCGCGGCGTTGGGCGAAGGTCGCAGCTTGTTGTTTGGCAGCGGCGCTTTCGGCGCGCAAGGCATCCATCTCGGCTTGTTTGCGTTTGAGAAAGGCTTCGGTTTCCTGCGTGATTTGTTGAATCAGGGTTTGGTTGCGTTGGTCGGTGGTTTGCGCGTGTTCGCCGAGCATCGCCTGATAGGCGTCAAGCGCGCGGTCGCGGCGCATCGCGTCAGTGACCGGAGCCTCAGCACTGAGGCCTTTGGCCGAAAGCGTAAGGTTGATGGCGACGACTTTCACACTCATCGGCTGGCTGGCGATGGCGGGGTTTTCGAGCAGCTTTGCCAGTTCGTCTACGCTATAAGGCGAATCAGCGAGACCGGCGGCGCGATAGATTTCATCAAAAGGTTTCGCCGCGAGATCACCAGCGTCGCCAGTATTATTTGCAGGGGCGGCGAATTTCGGCGCGGGTTCGTTAGCGACCAGATCGGAGACTCGCGTACGCGGCGGCGCATTGGGTTGCGGCGGTGGCGGAGCGGCGGTTCTGGCTCCGGGTACGATGGTGGATTCATCGGGTACGACTTTGATAAAAAAATTGAGCAACGATTTCAGTCCGCCGCCAGAAGTGGTTGCGGGTTCGGCTTCGACGGGTAAAGGCGCGCTCTGCCTGCCCATCTTGCCGGACATTTCTTCCATCTCACGTAGGATTTCTTCAGTCGTTTTGGGGCGATTGGGTTGATTCGGATTCGGCATAGTTTTCTTTCAAAAGGTTATTTCACACGGCGGCGGAGCTGTTCGGGCGGACGCGACGGCGCAGCGGTTTCATTTACTTCCGCTTGCCCGTTCTCAGTCGCCGCAGTTGCCACAGTAGATTGTTCTTCGAGGCTCGCAAACGAAGTGACTCCGGCTTGTTCGTTCAACACGTCTTCATAAGCCGTGCGAAATTCATCGCTCAGGTTCAGATTGGTGAGCAGGTTGTCTACCAAGCCTGAAATGCCTGCGACATCGGTGAAAGTGTAAATCTCGTCTTGAATCAGGTTGAGCGAATTGCGCGTCACTTGCAGCCGCGCTTCGAGCAGGCGTACGAGTTCGTCGAGCTTGCGAATGCGCGCGAGGCGTTGTTGCAACACGTCCATATTTTGCGACAGCGCGTGGCGCACTTGCGCAGACTTTTCGCGTTCGATGGCTTTCTCGCTTACCTCAATCTCGCGCGTCAGGCCGATCTGGATGTTGGTGTAATTGCGCGAAGACAGCGAGTGATGCGCGCGCAACATACGCGCGTAATCCATGCGAAAGCCTGCCAGTTTTTCGAGCGTACCCGATAGCATAGCGTTCGCGCCCGCGTCGTTAAGTTCGCTTGAACGCTTTTCGATTTCTTCGCACAAGTGGCGCACGAACTGAAAATCGTTTTGATAGGCGTTGGGCAACGCGCGCACGATTTCAGTTTCGGCGGCGACGACTTCGATTTGCTGGTCTTTGTTTTTGTCGGCACGAATGATGCGTTGCACGCGCGGGTTTTGCGCGATGAACAAGGCTCCGATTTCGCCCGCCAACAACAACGGCAAGAACGCCAGCGGATTCACCACCATCGCACCGAACAACATCACGCCGACAAAGGCGAGATTCCAATTGCTCGACAGCACTTCTTTTACGTAATTGATTTCTTCGTCAGCCATAAATAGTGGCTAGTGGTTAGTGGCTAGTGGCTAGTTGGTGGCCGTTACTAGCCACTAACCACTAACTGCTAGCCACTATAATTTTGGGAATTCGATCAGTTTGATTTCCTTGCGCAGCGCGGCGAAACGCGGCAACTCTTCGACTTCATTGATGTCGTGATGATAGGCGAGGCCTTCGGCAATCAGGTCGTAAGCCTTCATCACGCGCGCGCCGTTTTGCGGTTCGCCTTGCGCGTTGCGTTCGCGGCCCAGCAGGTAAACGTGGTCTGAAATCATCAGCGCCGAAGTCACATCGTGCGTGATGATGATGAAAGTGTTCAACGTATGTTCGTGCGCGATGTGATAAATCAGTTTGATAACGTTGTTGATGTTCACCGGATCAAGGCCGGAAAACGGTTCGTCGAGAATGATGAAATGACGTTCGAGCATCAACTGTTGCAGGATGGCGACGCGCTGACGCTGCCCGCCTGAAAGTTGCACAGGCCACGACAAGCCCTGTTTCACTAGATCGAATTCGTTCAGGTAATGCGCCGCTTTCGCTTTGGCATCTTGCGTCGAAAGGCCGGAGCGCGCGGCGGGTACGACCAGGTTATCCAGCACGTTCAAATCTTCAAACAGCGGATAGCGTTGAAAGACTACGCCGACATCGCCTACGCGCACGGGACGCAACGCCAACTGCAACGGATGATTTTCGCCGCCGCTGATCGTGATCGTTCCGCTCGTCAGACGATCAAGCCCCGCAATCAAACGCAGTGCCGTCGTTTTGCCCGAACCCGAAGGCCCCAACAAGCTGATGATCTGTGGCTTGTCTTTGATGTTTTGTACGCAGAGCGACAGAGCCTTCAACGCAAAAAACGTCGTGCCGTCGTTCATCGGAAACGAACGGCTCACGTCTTCGAGCTTGAGCAAATCCTGCAAGCGTTCAGGCGGCGCGTTGAGCGGGCCGGGTTCACATTTGGGTTGGTCTTCCATCAATAGCTCTCTTGTGGCGGTACGGGGAGCGTGAGCGACCTGAGCCTCCCAATGGCGTGAATGC
>JAYSVR010000525.1:0-11345 GCA_043718445.1 Acidobacteriota bacterium
GGGCGGTTCGGTGCTGGGCACGGCGCGCGAAAACCCTACGCGGTCAGAAGAAACCATGACCGCCGTCATCGAAACCCTCAAAGGCGTAGGCGTCACGCATCTCGTCACCATCGGCGGCGATGACACGGCGCTTTCGTCGAGTACGGTCGCGGCCAAGTCCGACATTCACACGGTACACGTGCCGAAAACCATTGATAACGATTTGCCGTTGCCGCCGCACATTCCTACGTTCGGCTTTCAGACGGCGCGGCACGTCGGCACTGAACTCGTGCAAAACCTGATGGAAGACGCGCGCACGACGAAGCGTTGGTACATCGTCGTGGCGATGGGACGCCAAGCCGGACACCTCGCGCTCGGCATTGGCAAAGCGGCGGGCGCGACATTGACGATCATCCGCGAAGAGTTCGGCGGCAACATCGTGCCTTTCTCGCAACTGTGCGACATCGTCGAAGGTTCAATCATCAAACGTCGCGCCGAAGGCCGGTTATACGGCGTCGCGGTGTTGGCTGAAGGCGTGATTGACCAACTCGATCCCAACGAACTCGCCGACTTGCAAGACGTAGAGCGCGACGAACACGGCCACATCCGCTTTGCCGAAATTGATCTCGCGCGCAAGGTCAAAGTCGAAATCGAAGGCCGCTTCAAACAGCGCGGCATCAAGCTGATGGTGACGAATAAAAACATCGGCTACGAAGTGCGTTGCTGCGACCCGATTCCGTTCGACCAACATTACTGCCGCGAACTGGGCAATTCCGCGATTCGCTTTTTGGTGGATGGCGGCAGCGGCGCGATGGTCAGCATTCAAAACGGCAAGCTCGTACCATTGCTGTTCTCTGACATACGCGACCCGCACACCGGCAAAACCCGCGTACGCAACGTGAACCCTGACAGCGAAAACTTCCGCGTCGCGCGCGAATACATGATTCGGCTCGACAAGTCTGATCTGACGAACGAAGACACAGCGGAAAAACTTTCGCGCGCCGGCAACATCAGCATTGAGGAACTTCGCAAGAGGTTCGGTTAATTCATTTTCAATTTTCAATTTGCCATTTTTGATTTGTCATTGCGCGCACTTTCCGTGACGACCGATAGCAAATCAAAAATCTCAAATGGCAAATTGAAAATGATCTCCTGACGAATACTTATGGCAATAAAGAGAATTGGAATCTTACTCGGCGGAGGCCCCGCCCCTGGCACGAATGGCGTAATTTCAGCAGTCGCGTTGGAAGCGATCAAATCGGGCTGCACGCCCATCGGCTTTCACGACGGCTTTGAATGGCTGGCGCAGCGTTACACCGACGAATGCCACGAACTCACGATCAACGAAGTCTCGCGCATTCATCTGGACGGCGGCTCGATTCTGGGCACTTCGCGCGTAGACGTCTCGCGCAAACCTGAGAACCTTGAAAACACGCTGGCAGCATTGAAAAAACTCGACATTGATGCGCTGTTGATTATTGGCGGCGACGATATGGTGGCGAGCGCCATCGCAATTGCGCAACACGCTCACATAAAAGTTGCGCTCATCCCTAAAAGCATTGATAACGATTTGTGGCTGCCCACAATGGGCGAAGCACCGTTGCAAACCTTGGGTTACGAAACCGCACGCCACGTCGGCGCGGGCATCGTCAAAAGCCTGATGGCAGATGCCAAAACCACCGGGCGTTGGTATCTCGCCGTCACGATGGGACGCCCCACTGGCAATCTCACGTTGGGCATTGGCGCAGCGGCTTCAGCCACTTGTACGGTCATTCCCGAAGAATTCCTCAACGAAACAATTACGCTCAACGAGATCGCCGATGTCGTCGAGGGCACAATCATCAAACGCAAAGCGATGGGCGCGAATCACGGAGTCGTGCTGCTGTCAGAATCGCTGGCCGTAAGGTTCAGTGAAGCCGAGTTCGCCGAACTCGCCACCGTTGACCGCGATGCACAAAACAACATTCGGGTCGCCGAAATTGATCTCGCCCGCAAAGTCAAAAGCGCTGTCGCGCAAAGCCTCGAAAAGCGCGGCGTCAAAGTCACGATTGTAGATAAAACGATTGGTTACGAATTGCGCTGCGCCTCGCCGATTCCTTTCGACGCCGAATACGCGCGCGATTTGGGCTATGCGGCGGTGAACTTCGTCCGCGAGGGCGGCAGCGGTGCGGTCGTGACCATGCAAGGCGGCGAGTTTTGCGCCATCCCCTTCGGCCAAGTCGTAGACCCGCACACCGGACGCGGCAAACAACGCGGCGTAGACATCGAAACCGAAAGTTATGCCGTGGCGCGCGACTATATGGTGCGGCTCAACGCGAAAGATTTCGCCGACGCCGCGTGGGTCGAAAAACTCGCGCAAGCCGGTGGCTTATCGGCAGATGAGTTTCATGCGCGGTTTGAGAAACTCGCTCGATAACTCAATAAGATCAAGCGCCAGAGCGACAAAGCCAATCGCGGAATACACAGAAAAGCGCGGAAGTCGCGGAAAATATTTAGGGGAGAAGGTCGTCTCGCTATCTCAAATATTTTCCGCGACCTCAGCGCTTTTCTGTGTATTCCGCGATTGGTTTTGTCGCACTCGCCTTCGACTAACTGCCCGCTCCCAACAAAAAAAATGCCGGTCAGATTGCAAATGCGCACTGACCGGCAGAGCAGGAGTAGGCAAAAAGGAGGCGAGGTAACTTGCGTGCCGTGAGGCACAGGGAAAACGGCAAAAGCGTGGGTCGAAAAAGGGGCACCTTTTTTCAGACATTTAGTTACTTCTGCCGTTTTGCCTCTACCTGCGAGACGCAAAACGCCGATCTTTTTGCTTGTCAAAAATCAGTTTCCCAAGAACGTGTAACTTCGGAGAACGGCTGAGGCAGACCCCCGTGACAGATCTGTCTGCCTCAACCGTACACCAGCCAGCGTGTGGCAAATTTGCCCCCTGCCATACGCCAGTGGTTAGGGCAGAATCGAATAAGAAAATGGGCTCGCAACGACGACCCCAAGTACCAAAATACTTTGGTCGGCGCACTGTCGTTGCGAGCGGTTGCTCAAGCCGTTTTGTCATCGTGGTGACAGGGTGGGGGGGGCAATATCTGCGGTTGTCGTGGGTCAACGCGATAACGAGTGACTAAACCTTGGGCACTTAATGGGTCGTCACTAGCTCGCCTAACGGCAAGCCACAGAAAGCTTCAGCCTGAGCAATCTCAAATATTCAAAAACCTGCTTACATCGTCCTTACAGCTTAACTAAATCGAGGCTCGCCAAACCGGAGCCAACGGAATGATTTCGATCTCCGGTTGAACCGGAACATTCACCGCCGACTTACGCCAAACACTGGCTCTGAAAGGACGCTTAATCCCCAACAACGCAGCCTGTGTCGGACGTTCAAGCGAAACGTGCCATTGTTCGGCGCTCAACTTGATGCGCAGGCACATCGCCTGTGGGAGCCGTTGCGGGCGCAATAGGAATAAATAAAACGTCATCCGCCAGCGGAAGGGCCGCAGCGAAAAATTCATGGAACGCAGCCCCTTGATTTGGGGAAGCTGATTCTCTCGTCGCATCTTTCGGACAAGGCGCATAAGACCCATATCGCTTACCTCCCTGACTTCCTTCAATCCTTTCGGCAATCCTTTCGGCAATCCTTTCGGCAACCCCTTCTGATAAGGTCGCCGTGCTGGTGCGCGGGATATAGCTGGCTCCCTGCTGTTGTCGCACTGGCGGAGCCATCACGCGACAACCGGCAATGTCAACGCGCACTCTCGACGCACTAACTTGTTCATCGTTCGCGCGCACGTTTTCCAACGCGGTCGCCATCGCTTGCCAGTATTTTTTCAACTCTCGCATACGCCTAGCACCTGACCAGCTAGCTAATAATAGACATAGCTATGCCGCCATTTTCGCTTAACTGCAAAAAATAATTAATCGCCAACACTTTTCAGCGTCAGTTTTATTCTCTTATTAGTAACTTAAATGAATTGCGCGGGGAGGCTTGAGTTACACCGACGAACCGAATCAGACTGAATTATTCAATTTAATCTTTAGCCAAACCAATGGCTCAAGGGCGAGGCAGATGTTACTTCGTGGGCAACGCACACACTCGGCGACTTGAGCAAACAGTGGGCGACCAAAAGTTCGACTTCGTGGGTCGGTAAAAGGTACGGGCCAGCACTGTGCAAGGGCAGATTAACACTGATTTTCAATCAATACGGTTATGCGATAAAACTCGCTGCCTGATAGGCAATTCAAGAGGTTCGGACGAAAAATTGATCGCCAACACCTTCACCAGCCACCATCACCCCATCAATTCCACGTCACTCAGGCACGAGGAACAAACCAATCACACAGACAACGACAGCGCGAAAACTCAGAGGAAGTGAATTTACGATATTCGTTTTGGAAATTTCGGCGGGATGCTAAGGAGTGAGTAACTAAATCTTCTAACAGAAGCTAACTAATTGGTACCTTTTACGGTATCCATTAGCAGCAAACAGGGCGCATTCTACATACGACCTGTTACTCCGTCAATCTAAAAATCATTACAGTAAAAGATAGTTGGTAACGGAAAATTAGCCGCTTTTTTTTTCACAACAACACCGTCTTACCATTTGCCAGGGCAGCGAGTAACATCCAGAAAGAATCTGGCGCGGCCAGCGAAACACCGCTCAACTCGACCGCACCGCTCGGCAACGGATATTCAGTCAAGTGCGCAGCGACCGCCGCATAACGATACGGCTTGCCGCATTCAGCCTCATCGAACAGCCAAACCATCGTGTCGCGTTGCGGATCAATCAACGCTTCCGTCGTGCGTTCGTTATCTGCCATCACCGTCTCAAAAAGTTCGCCTACGTGATGCGCGCCCAGCGCCGGGTCGAAGCTGTAAACCTGTCGCACCGAAGACTGGCTCGCCGCCAACACCGCGTGGCGCAAATGAGCTTTGGTAGTGACCAACCATTGCGCGTGCGTGACAGCCAGCCGTTGTGCCAGCGCGTCGGTGGCGAGCGCCGGAGCCGCCAGCGTAATCACGCCGCCCGCCAACGTCACCGCCAGCACCGCCACGGCGTACTCAGGCAAGTTCGGACTGTACAGGCAAACGACTTCGCCTTTTTGCAAGCCGCGCAAGGCCAGAGCTTTGGCGGCGTGGCGCGTTTCGCTGGCGAGTTGGCGATAACTGATGCGGCGTCCGGTCTTTTGGTCGAGCAAAGCCGTCACGTCCGCGCGCTCCATCGCTTGCCTCACGATCAATTGCGTAATCGTCGGTTCAAGCCGGTCACTTCCCCCTGTGACGGCTTCTATCCTGTATGACATTGTCTCTCTCCCTATTGAAGCCCCGTCGAAAACGATTAGGTGAGAATCCGCGTTATCCCCTTTCCCTTCGCTTCTGTTTTGATTCCCCGCTAACGTGCCCAAAGTAACGCTCGGTCGTACCGCTCGTCTTAAACGTTTCTTGAATTTTTGATAAAAGAGTTTTGAAATTTCGCCTGAACGCACAAACCCTATGAAAATAAAACGACTATGGATTTCGCTCGCACTCGGTTTGCTCGGCTTACCGGTGGCGATCTGGCTGGCGGGTACAGTGTTGAGTTGGCCTGCCCGTGCAACGATGCCCGCGCCGCCTGAGGGAGCCGAAGCCGTCGAATTCAGCAGCGGTTCTGGTGCCACGATTCGCGGCTGGCTATTTAAGGGGCAGCCCAATCAAGGCGTAGTTTTGCTCTTGCACGGAGTCCGCGCCAATCGGCTGGAAACTTCGTCGCGCGCAGCGTTCTTGCGGCAGGCAGGTTTTGGCGTACTTCAAATTGACCAGCAGGCGCACGGCGAAAGCACTGGTAAACAAATTACGTTTGGCTATCTCGAAAGCCGCGACGCCCAAGCCGCCGTGCAATTTTTGCGTCAGCGGTTCCCCACTGAACGCCTCGGCGCGTTGGGCATTTCACTGGGCGGCGCAGCCGTTTGTCTGGCCGAACCTCCGTTGCCGCTCGACGGACTGATTCTCGAAATGGTTTATCCCGACCTTCATCGCGCCGTCGAAAACCGCGTGGCGCGTTATCTCGGCAACTGGGCGCGCGGGCTTACGCCCTTGCTGGAATGGCAACTCAAGCCGCGCCTGGGCGTAGGCAGCGAAGCCTTACGTCCAATTGATCACGTAGGAGCGCTGCCCTTCCCCAAGCTTTTTATCGTAGGCGAACGCGACCACCATACGCCGCTTAACGAATCGCAAGAGATGTTCGCCGCCGCCCGCGCGCCCAAAGATTTATGGATTGTGAAAGGCGCGCAACACGAAAATTTGCACCGCAAAGCCGGGGCTGAATACGAACAGTGTGTGTTGAAATTTTTCACTGAGGCATTGAGTGCCGCAGAGAAATAACGACGCCTGCCTACCCTGTAACTTCCGCTGGCGGCTGACTGCGCGGCGAAGCGAGTAGCGCGAAACCTTGGCGGCTTGAGTAGTGCAGTCAGGGCGGGATTGTTATAGTGGCGCTCGACGCAACTTCTTTCCCCCAATTGACGCAAAGCCTTTTTTTACCAAGAGACCGAATTGATTACTGAGAACACCCAAACCACCACCGCCGAAGCTGACAGCATGCTGGAAAACCTGATCAGCGAAACCGAAAACGGAAAGCTCCGTTGGGGCTTTCAGCCGCCGTCTACGGCGCAGGCCAATCGCGGCCCGACGCATTACGTGTTGCGTCGCCGCCGCAAAGTCTTTCGCATGACCGCCCGCCGCGACGGACGCAAACAAGTTGACCTGATGTTCGAACGCCTCGAACCCGAAGGCGGCTTGATGACAACCCTGTTCGGCTTGGCAACCGGCGGGGCTGAGTAATTTGTGTCAGTAGCCCGACCGTGACCACCTCAGAAAACCAACGTTGTCATGAACGAGGAGTAAGCAAGCTGGCTGAAAAGAAGAAGACTACCAATGCTTTGGCGATCATGCATCGCCGCTATTACGAAGGCAGGCCGGAACGCTTGGCTGGTTTAGAAGAAGCGCGCCTCCACGACTCGGTCGCGCGCAAGATTTCAGCTTTGCGCGAAAAGACCGGACTTTCTCAACGGCAACTTGCCAAATTGATCGGCACGACAGCTTCTGTGATTTGCCGTTTGGAAAATGCCGATTACGAAGGGCATTCGGTGGCGATGCTCAATCGAATTGCGACTGCACTCAACCAGCGGTTGGAGATTCGTTTTGTGCCGTTGCGTAGAGCAAGCAAGGCTGCTTAAACCGAAGTTTGAGTTACGTCACCAACCAAGTTTTCTGCCCCTGTTCTAAAACGATTAAGGCCGGACACGTTTCTTGCTGAAGCGTGTCCGGCCTTTTGTTTATATGCTGCCGTCAACGAACGGCTTATTGCTTGCTGTCGCCGTTGCCGTTCTGTTTCATCTGATCCCGAAACAGATTGAGCAACAACAACGTGCCAATCCCGCCGCCGCCTTCACCGTTGCCGCCGCCCGTAGCCATTATGTCGGGCGTGATGCGTACGCCTTTTTCACCGATGACTTTTAAGGTCTCGACCAACGCGACGCCTTGTGCGCCGAGGGCGCTGACTTGTTCGCGGTAAGCAACGCCTTGCGCTTCGCCCATCAGACGAACCTTTTCAGCTTCGGCCTGACCGGTTTGCCGAATATAAGATGCTTCGCCCTCGCCTTCTGATTTGCGCTGTTCGGCGCGACGGCTGGCGATGTCTACGCCGACGGTTGCTTCCATCAACGCCTTTTGGTTATTGGCGTGCGCGCGCGTCTTTTCGAGTTCGATGCGTTTGGTTTCGGCTTCGCGTTGCGCGTCATACATCGTCTGGTTTTGTTCGGCCAGAATTTTTTCCGTCTGCGTTTTCATCAGCTCTTCGGGCAGGCGAATGTGGCAGATGAGTACGTTGACGACGTCCACATGATATTTGAGCAAGTGGGCGCGCACGCGGGCTTCGGCGCGTTCCTGCTCTTCGTGGCGGTTTTGCAGATAAGCCATCGCGGAAGATTCGCTGGCCTGATTGCGGAAGATCGAATCAATCAGCGGATGCATGACGTTTTGAATCAGCCGATCAATCGAACCGATTTTGGCGACCATAAACGGCGCGTCTTCGGGTTTGACGCGGAAGACGACGCGCACTTCGAGGCGCATCGTGAAACCGTCTTTCGAGATGACTTCAAACGGATCGAACGAGCCGCCGAGTTCTTCGGCAGTCCATTCGACGGTTTGGTTCGTCGTCAAAATGATGACGGGCGTGGCCGCCAACGTGTTGATGTAATAACGACCGGGGCCGACGACCGTTTCTTGTATGCCGCGAAAGCCTGCGGGCATGACATAAGCCTCGTGCGCGCCTTGATCTAACCGCTTGTCGGCTGGATCAGAGACTTTGAGTTCGTGTTCGAGTTGGGCGAGATCATCGCCTTTCTTGCCGTCGAGTTGGTCGAGGTGCGCAGCGGCAGCCGCGAGTTGTTCGCGCTCTTCGCGTTCGAGTTTTTCGCGCACTTTGGCAGCCATCACTTTGCGAATCTCAGGCGTAGGGTCTTTACCTTCATTAGAAACGATGACGGCCACTTCGCCCGGTCTGATCTCATTGGCCTTTTCAGGGATGACCTTAAACAGCAGCGGATTGATGTAATAAGTGCCGGGCAGCAGCAAATCTTTTTGCGGGCCGCGCTGTCCGCCGAGTTGAATGAAAGCATGTCCGGCTTGAAAGTTCTTGTGGCCTTCGACCGGCGTCGCTACATAGTCGCGCGGGTCGAGCGGCGAACCGTCTAACGCCTCGACCAAACCGATTTGGTTTTCGGGAATGACCGTCGCGTCAAACAGTTGTATCGAGAACAAGCCCGGTTTGATCTTGTTGTCTTCGGGGTCGAGCGAATTGTTCAGGATGCGATAAGTGCCGGGCGTCAGCAGTTCGAGTTGCGGCCCTTTCTGTCCGTTGGCGGCGATGAATTGTTCGGCGTCCTGAAAGTTGCGATGGCCTTCGATGGCGCGCGCCAGCAAACAGCCTGCATCCAGCGACGTGCCGTCCGTAGCGATGACGATGCCAACCTTGCCTTGCGGAATCGTCGTGGTTTTCGCAATCGAAACGCGAAACAGATAAGGGTGAATCGGCCACAAGCCCGGCGGCAGCGTGCGCATTTGAATGCCTTTAACGCCGCCCTGTTTGATAAACGCAATCGGGTCTTGAAAGTTGTTGTGCGCATTCTGCGCACGGTCAGGCGCGAAGATGCGACCGAGCGGCAACGGATCGCCGTCAATGGCTTCGATGACGCCCATCTCGTCAGAGGCGATTTCGATGAGCGGAACTTTTCTGACGACTTGCTCGAACGGGTACTTGATGAAATGCAAGCCGGGTTTGAGTACGTCAGCCTGAATGCCAACTTCGCCTTCGGTAGCGACGACACGACCCGGCGGCATCTTCGCGCCGATGTAGCGTCGCTCTTTAATCGCGATTTCTTGCGCGCCGACGTTGACGAAAACCTTGCGGAAGACATACAGCACGACCAACGCGCCGATTGCCATCAGCCCTAAAAAAATTGGGGTAAAACCTGCCATAAGATATTCCTTTGCTAGCCGAGTTACTTGTTTTGTTTATTTGATCGAAACCCGCTGCGCCACCGCCGCTAGCTCACGACGCACGGCAACGAGTTTCTGTTTGAGCAAAAATCCTGCGCCTGAATTTCTGGCTTCAGACGACAGCAGCCAATACTCGCTTTCGATGGATTCACTCACTTGCGCCGCTGTCAGTCGCGGCAACTTTCCGGCTTGCCAGTTGGTCAGCACGGCTTCGACGGCTTGCTGATAACACGCGGCGTCACTGCTCAAGGCTGCTGTGTGCAATACGTCATTGAACGCGAACGATTGTGAACGTTGAATGACCGCTTGCGCCAAACGCGGCGAGGTCATCCAGTCAGTTTGTTGCAACACTGTTTGCGTCAAGCCTTGCAACGCAGCTTCATCATTCGCCTGCTCAGTGAGCGCATCCAACGCCGCGCGATAAAGCGCCGCGTCTTGCTGCACTTCGACCAACACCGACACGTCTCCGCTGCGCGCGCGTTGCAATTGCAGTTCGCGCGCCTCAGCCGCAAGGCGTTCAGCTTCTGCCGCCACGAATTCCGCTGCCGCTTCTTCGTTGGCGAAAAGCGCGCGGCCCGGCGGCGTTTCAGCAAATGTGTTGTTCGAGTGAGCCGTTGAAATGCGACGCGGCTTGGCAGAAAACCAGAGGCCGATGCCGACAGCGGCAAGCAGGAAAACCGAGATGAATAAGAATGCTTCCATCATTGAAAACGCGCGCGCGGCTAGTGCTGCGAGTGAAACCTTTGAGCCGTTCGATAAGCGGGCGTCTTTCGTTTGTGAATTACGAAAGGCGTCTGGGGAAGTTCAAAAAATTCGGACTGACTTTCAAACTGATTGGAGATGCGAGCGCATCTTATGACGGATTTAAGTTGGCGAGAAGGCTTTGAGAATTTTTGGTATCGCAACCTGTCAGGTTGCGAAGGCGTTCAGTGTTAGCCCATTGGCTCTTTGGCAAAGGCTTCGCAACCTAACAGGTTGCGATACAGACTAAGCACGCGCGGGTTTGCGTTGCGTCCAATCAGGCAAGTATTTGTTGGCTACGCGATAAGCCAGCAAAACAAGGACAACTACGCCAAAGGCCACCGGCTTGGTGATGTCAGCTTTGACCAGCAAGTAATAATGAATCACACCAGCGATTGCCGCGACGTAAGCCAGCTTGTGCAGACGATTCCAACGCTTGCCGCCCAGCCGCTTCACCATCGCATTTGTCGAAGTCAACGCCAGCGGCAACATCACCAGCCAACTCAACATACCCAACGTAATGAAGCGACGTTGCGCTACGTCTTTCAAAATCACTCCCAAGGCAAACGACTTGTCGAACCACACATACGTCAGCAAATGCACCGAGCCGTAAAAGAACGCGAACAAGCCGCACATCCGTCGCACTTGCCCCAGCCACGGTTGCGCCAGCACTTTGCGCAACGGCGTGACGGCGAGCGATACGCACAAAAAAATCAACGTCAGCGTCCCCGTCGTATGCGTCAAATACTCCAACGGATTCGCGCCCAATTGCCCGCGCGACCAATCCCACAACAACAGCGCGAGCGGAATGAGGCTGTTGGTCAATACGACGAGCTTGGCGAATTGAATGTCTTGCTTAGTCATCGGTTGTCGGTTGTCGGTTGTCGGTTGTCGGTTGTCGGTTGTCGGTTGTCGGTTAGAAATCCTTCTTCAAATCCATGCCTGCGTACATTGACGCGACCTGGTCGGCGTAACCGTTGAACATTTTGGTTTCGATACGTGAGCCGAAGAGGCCGCCGATGCGGCGTTCGGTGGCTTGGCTCCAGCGCGGATGGTCTACTTGCGGGTTGACGTTGGAATAAAAACCGTACTCTTCATC
>JAYSVR010000526.1:0-11337 GCA_043718445.1 Acidobacteriota bacterium
TCGTCGCCTGATTGAAATCGTAATCGCCGCCGTTGCCCGCAAATACGTGCGTGCCTTTGGTTCCAACGTAAGAAGCTTCAACCGAAATTTCACCCGGCAACTGACGTTGAATGGTGAGATTCCATTGGTCGCTGGTGGGCAGGCGCAAAGTCTTCGGCAAGATGAACGCCGTCACGCCGTTGGGCAGAATCGGGCGGCCATTCGGGCCTTTGGGTTGATTGGTCAGAACCGTCGCGGGATCAAGCGCCGTCGGCCCTTGTGCCAGCGAGAAAACCGACAAATAGTTTTGCGCCGGTTGCAACGATTGAATGCCCAGCACCGGCAGGTTTTGCGTTACGTTGTGGCCGAACACCGAACCGAATACGCCGATGTCGAAACCGCGTCCGTAACCTAACCGCAACACGGTTTTGTCGGTCAGGCGATAAGCCAAACCGAAGCGCGGCGAGATGTTCTTGAACGTACCTTGTTGGTTCAGGTCGAGACCTACGCCTTGCGAACCCGCGATCAAGACTTCGCCCGTGTTCACGTCAATGAATCCACCTTTGCCCGCGCCCGTCACCGTTTGCGGACGATAGATTTCCCAACGCACGCCATAGTTCAGCGTCAGTTTCTTGGTCGCCTTCCAAGTGTCTTGTCCATAGAAAAACCAACGGTTCTGGCGCTCTTCAGCATCGGTGATCGTGCTGACGTAACGTTCAAAACGGCTGACTTCACCGATCATGAACGAGGCCAAGCCCGTGCCGCCGCCCGCTGCGCCTTGCGTGCGCGCCGCGTCGAAATTCAATTCGCCCGAACGATGACGGTCGGAAGGAATGCGCAAATTCGCCGCGCGACGAATGTCCGCGCCGAACTTGAACGTGTGATTGCCGTTCAGGTTCGTCCAGTTGTTGACGAATTGGAACTGCCGTTCGTTCTGGCGCAACGGACAGTTGCAAGCGTTCACGCCCAACGCATAGCCGAAAGCGAAAGCGCCTACGCCGTTGATGTTGAAGAAGGGCATGCCGCCCGTAAACGAGTCGTTATTCAAACCCGGAATGCTGTTGTCTTTCGCCGGAGTCGTTTGTGATTGTCCCGGATCAACGTTCACGCGATAGCGGAAGAAGCCGAAACGGAAGTCGGTCAACCACTTGTCGCTCACCGTATAGTCAAAGCCCGCCGCGATGCTTTGATTGCGTGTTTTCGATTCGCCCGCAAAGGTCGAGCCTGGTTGGAAACCCACGCCGCCCGCCAAACTGCCGTAAACGCCCGGCGAAGACAGCGAGTAATTAGCAAAGCTGTAGCGGCCAAAGGCGTGTACTTTTTCGCTGATGTAATAATCCCATCGCGTATTGGTGAGGCCTTCGTTGAATTTCACCGAACCCGCGCCGACATAGTTCGGCTGGTCAGCCGAAGCTGGCGTGAAATTGGGCAACGGAATGTATTTATTCAGCAAGGCCACCGCGATGGGCGAAAGGCGATTGGTCGGAATGACATTATTCCTGCCGTTGAATTGAAACTGCGTACGCCCCGCCGGAGCCGTGCTGCCCGCCGGATCGAAGATGTTCGGCAAGCCTGCTGCGCTGAAATCGCCCGCGCGCTCTGCCGCCGTCGGTACGCGCGTGATGACGCTGCCGCCGATGTTGCGCCGCGTGCCTTGATAATCACCGAACCAAAACAGTTTGTTCGGAATGATTCTGCCACTGACTGACCCGCCGTATTGATTGATTTGCGTCACGGGAATGTAGCGATTGTTCGTGCCGCGAATCGGATTGAATTGCGTGAACGGATTGCGCGCATTGAAATGATCGTTGCGCAGAAATTCAAAAGCGGAGGCGTGAAAATCGTTCGTCCCCGATTTGGTTTGCGAACTGACGACGCCCGCATTCGCGCCGAACTCAGCGTCATAAGCCGAAGTCGTGACTTTGGCTTCGGTGATGGATTCCATCGTCGGATTGATGACGATCAAGCCGAGCAGCGCGTCGTGGTTATCGGTTCCATCAAGCAAGTGCGAAGTGCCCGCGAAACTTTGCCCATTGACGACTTTGCGGAAAGAACCTTGCGGGTCTTCGCTCGCGGCGGTTTGCGCGGGCCAGGCCGTGACGCCGGGCGTGAAAATTTCAACCGACGTAAAGCGCCGATTGAGCAAGGGCAAATTGGTCAGCGTCTTTTCGCTGAAAGTGACTGACACGTCGCTGCGTTCGGTCTTGAGCAACGGCGCTTCTGCCGTGATCGTAACCTGTTCGCTGACTTGTCCGGTTTCGAGTTTCAGGGTCAAAGAAACTTCCTGATCTACCGAGACGCCGACTTCCTGCACGGTAGACTTGAAGCCCTGGGCTTCGACCTTGACTTGATAGCGGCCTACGATAAGGAACCGCTGGTTGAATACGCCCGAATCGTTGGTCGTCGCCGTTACTACGACGCCGCGCCCTAAGTCGGTGATGATGACCTTCGCATTCGCTACGGCTGAACCTTGCGGATCAGTCACCGTACCGACGATGTTGCCATAAACGGCTTGGCCATAAGCCGCCGTAACTGACAACCCCATGAGCAAAGCCAGTGAAAGTAAGACTGCTGCTTTTCGCATTGATAGTCCTCCTAAGTGGATGTGGTTGATTGATGTCTGACAAAACGCGGGGCACTTTAGCCCGCGCTCAAAGTTTGAGTTCGTAACTCGGATACAACTTGCAGCGACAGGCCAGTCAAGTCGGCGACAGTTTGATCGCTCATTTCAGCAGGCAGCCGTTGCGCTATTTCATGTGCCATTTCCTCGCGGCCTTTCTTTTCCGCCAGGTTGATTGAGCCGCGCTGGTCGCGGATGAACTTTAGCTTGTTCTCCTGCATTTCGGCCTCTTCCGCACTCAAGTTCGCGCGGTTAGCAATGTCGAAAGCCTGATTGATTTCAGGCACCTCCGTCATTGATTGCGGAGCCATTTCCAAACTCGGAGCCTTGCGCAAGAAGTAGAGCCACTTTTCCTTCACGCCGACTAACTCAGCCAGCGACTTGGTGAATTTCGGCAATTCCACAAAGACCAGCTCGAGATCGCCTCCGCGATAGTCAGTCAGCCGCTCTTTTTCTTTCAGCACGTAAGCCGATTGCACTCCGTGATGTTCGGGGAACATCACGAAATCGGTGATCGTCAGCGCCACCACGGGATTCAAGATCGGGTAATCCTCAGATGTCTGAAGCTGGTCTGAATAGGCTTTGGCCGCGTTGTAGAGAATGCGTTTCTCAAATCCTTCGACGTTCAGCACCTGCATTTCGATAATCACACTTCGTCCACCTTTCAGGCGGGCGCGCACATCCACGTAAGTGTCCTTCATCCCCGCAATCTTTGGCGCGAGATAAGGATTGAGTATCTCAAGGTCTTCAATGATCGGCTTCTCTTGATAGAGCAGCGCGTTCAAAAAACTCATCAGAATCGGCTTGCTCTGGTCAGAGCCGAAAATTTTCTTGAAGGCAAAATCGGTTTTAGGATTGATGAAGTTCATAACGTCAATCACTCAACATCTTCGTCGCCGTCTCGTCAAAGCGCATACGCTTTTTCTGCCAATAAGCGGCCTTCGCCAAATGCACCGGATTGCACGCCGCGATGCCGGTCTCGATGTCGGCGCTGGGTTTCGTACCGTTCTTGATCGCATCGAGAAAGCTCGTCGCGTGCGCGACTTCGAGATTGCCTTCGGCTTTAACGACGATGGGTTCGCCCTTGTAAGGCGTGAACACGTAATCAGCGCGCGTGATTTCGAGCGTACCCTCCGTGCCCTGAAACAACACGCCCGGCCTTTCGTTGCGAATCGGCAGCACGCTCGATTCAAACGTCAGATTCCAGCCTTTGTATTGCAGCACCGCATTGACCGTATCGTAATTCACGCGGCCATCATTGAGATGATAAATGCCGCCGGTAGCCACGGCGTTCAGCGGGCGGGTTTCATTCATCATCCACTGCGCCACGTCGGCCCAATGCGTCAGGATGTCGGCCAGCAAGCCTCCGCCGTAATCGGGGAAGTATCGCCACGAATCATAACGAATCCAATCGTAAGCGACTTTCGGCGCATCGCCTAAAAAGCGTTCCCAATCCAGCCCCGCCGGTCGAGGTTGCGGAGCGATCTTGCGCCGCTGCCACGGGAAGTCGTGCCACACCGCGCGCGCGAAAATCACTTGTCCCAACTTGCCTCTGTCGAAGTATTCCTCTTTGGCGCGCCGGTAATGCGCGCCGCTGCGTTGTTGCGTACCCGTCTGGCAAACCTTGCCCGCTTGTTTGACCGCCGCGATGAGTTTCGCGCCTTCTTCAAATTTATGCGACGAAGGTTTTTCGAGATAGACGTGCTTGCCCGCCTTGAGCGTCATCAACGTATGCGCCAAGTGCAAATGATCGGGCGTCGCAATCAACACGGCGTCAATGTCTTTGCGTTGCAGCGTTTCTTCGAGCGCGACGAGTTCCGTCGGAGCCAGCTTGAAGCTGTCCTTTGCGCGTCCGCGTTGCACGTCATACACGTCGCAAAGCGCACGTAACTCAATGCGTTCGGTTTTTAGAAACGCGCTCATCACTTCGCGCCCGCGCCGTCCGCTGCCGACGAGCGCCATGCCGAGGCGATCATTCGCGCCACGCACGCGCGCGTAAGAAGCCGCCGTCAATGTCGAAGCTGTCACGCCTTGTAAAAATGTTCTTCGTTTCATGCGCCAAAAGCCTTTCGCAACGCGGCGCGCGCAGGCGCGACGACCGCCTCGCCGAGCTTCTCGCCGCTCAGTCGTTCTTCTTCGTTCAGCACCCAGCCTGACCAATTCGCCTTTTGAATTTCTGCCGCCAACGCAGCCAGCGGGAATTCGCCTTGTCCTAAAATTACCTGCGCGCCGTTCTTGAAATCGCGGATGTGCAAGCCGATCAAGCGGCGGTGATGTTTGGCAAAGAAGGCCGGAACGTTCGCGCCCGCGTGAAAGGCCCAGCCGCAATCGGGCAGGAAGTCCACGAGTGTCGGGTCGGTGTTTTGAATCAACGCCTCAATCTCAAGTCCCTCATTGGCGAACTCTGGCCCGTGGTTGTGATAGGCCAGCCGCAAGCCCTTCGTCTTGCAATAACGCGCCGCGAAATTCAGCCCTTCGGCTTTGCGCATCAATGAGTCTTGATTGAGCTTGCCGTCTTTTGCTACCGGAGCGCCGCTGACGATCACGTGCTGTGCGCCGAGTGGAGCCGCGCCGAAAGCTACGCGTTGAATCAATGAGAGCGGCGCGATGTTGGTGAGCGGATCGTACTTTTCGAGAAAGATATGCGTACCGAAAAACGCCAAGCCGGATTGTTCGATCAGCTTGCGCGCAGCGGCGGCATTGGCGAATTGGCCTTCGATGTTGCGATAGCCCGTTTCAAATCCGGCGTAGCCCATCTCTTTGAGTTTAGTGAGTACGCCCAACAGGCTGTCGAAATTCGCCGGATCAATGCGCCACGCATTGGTTTGGCAACCGAGTTTAACAGCAGCAGTTTGTGCCACGGCAGCATTACGCATCATCACCAGTGGCAGCACGGAAGCGAGCGAAGCGACAAACGTTCGACGAAACATGGGGTTCACCAGGGTTAGCAACTCAACGACACTACGAAATAAGCAAGGGAGCCGAAGGTACGTTGCCTTCGGCTCGCATCAGGAAATAACAAAGTTGAGTTGTTTACTGATTGGTATGGTGGTGTTTATCCCAGCAAAGCTGCGCGAATCATCTGCGATGACAGGTGAATTTTCAAACCAAACACGAGCGGCGTTTAAGGTGAGTTTGAAGGTTCGGCTTCTGCGTCTGCTTCTGCTTCTGGCGCAAATTCGATGCGGTCGTAAATATCCGCCAACGACAACGTGCAACCGAGCGACTTGATGGTGAGGCTTTGCGTCAGGTCATCAATGACCGCGAAAAGCCATCGCCCGTCGTTGTGTCGCGTGTAATGCCGCACGAGCGGACGATCTTGCGCGATGATGACGTAATCAGTCAGCGAAGGAATTTGCAGGTAATACAACTGCTTATCACTCAAGTCGCGCTTTTCGGTCGAAGGCGAAAGCACTTCAATCACGACGGACGGGTTGAGCAATACGTCACGCTCGTCGTCGTGAAAGAGCGGCGCGTCGCATACGACCGAAAGATCGGGGTAAAAGTATTTGCCCGCCTTGGTGACGGCGACTTTCATATTGGGCGAAAGAGCTTCGCAACGTTTGCCTTTGAGAAAAGAACTGACTTCGCGCATCACGTTCACATTGATGCGGCTGTGGCTCAGGCTTTCGCCCGCCATCGCAAGTATGCGTCCGTTGTCGTATTCGTGCCGCTCGTCCGACTGTCGCTCGAAAGCCAGATAGTCTGCGGGCGAGATATAAAGTTTTGCTTGTGGTGTTGCCATCAGTCTATTTCTCAACTGCCGAAAACTAAGCAGCTTTTTTTGCACAGAAAGTCATTTGAATATTTAACGCATCCAAAATGTCGTAGAAACTGCCGAGAGTTGGGTTGCCTGATTCCGACAAGGTGCGTGAAAGGCTTTCGTGATTAAGACCGGCTTGTTGTGCCAACCGATTGAGTCCGCCGCGCGCTTCTGCCACGTCACGTAACGCAGCTAACAGCAAGGCCGGATCGTTTTCCTCCCGACAAGCATTCAGGTATCCGATTGCTTCTTCCTCGGAAGCAGCCAGTCGTTGATGCAAAATCTCTTTCCAGGGTATTGATGAATTACTCATGCTTGATTCCTTTGTTGAAAGTCTTCCCAGTAACGAATGGCGGTTTTGAAGTCAGCGTCTTGGGTTGATTTGTCGCCGCCGCACAAGAGCAAGACGGCAAGCGCGCCGCGTCGCGCGAAATAAACGCGATAACCCGGCCCGTGATCTATCTTCATTTCAAAAATGCTGTCGGTGAGCGTGCGGTATTTTCCGGGGTTGCCCAATTCCAATCGTCGAATGCGTGCCTCAATTTGATAGCGAGCATGCCGGTCACGCATGTCCTCAAGCCATTCATCCAGCGGCATTGTGCCATCGGCTTGTACATATACTTCAACGAGTAGTGGTTGCCCCGCGAACATAGCCGGATTGTAATTCGCAGCTTGCAGCTTATGAAAGCGCAAACTCGTGGAATGCCTCCGAGTAAAAAAAGGGCTGACACCGTTACCAGCGCCAGCCCTTGTGAAATTGTCTCTTGCGAGAATCAGGTTAAAGCTAGAACTCCAGCCGTCCCCCCATCGTGATAGCACGGGCACCGATTTGTGGGGCATTCGCTCTGCCGAAGTCGGCGTTGCCGATTATGCCGTTCACACCGAAGTTCGTCCGATTGAACAGGTTGAAGATGTCGGCGCGATAGATAAATCGCACGCGGCCTTCGCTCGTTAGATTGAACTTTTTCACAATCGAGATGTTCTCGGTGAAAACTGGCGGCTGCCGAAAAGCGCTGTTGAATTGCGCTGAGCTCCCAAACTCGAACTCGCCGGGGTTGCCGAATGGAGTCGAGTTCGCGGCGCATTGGAACCGTCCGGTGGTGCCGATGGCTTCTGGTGTGCAACCGAACCAACGAGCGGCCGGATTGTTTGGATCGAGCGTCTTACGATTAATTCCGGTGCGAATCCCCACGCCGGTCAAATTCGCCTTCTTGTTAAGCGTAAACAGCGTACCCACGTTCAAGTTACTCGGTGCGGTGATGTCGACTAAGCCGCTAGAGGCGTAGCGGTTGATCACGCCGAGTGACCAACCGCCTATGGCAGCATTCACCGCGCGAGTGCTTGATCCGAGGAACTTTTTGCCACGACCAAACGGCAGATCAAACGAGTTCAAAATGTTGACCATATGCGGCTGATCGAAAGGCAGCAGCGTCTTGGTATCGCTCAGGTCGTAACTGTTCTGCGGCTGTGTGAAGGCCGCATTCTGGGTAAAAATTTGCCGGAAGTGCAGCCGTCCGAGCGATTTCGACCAGACGTAGGAGGCCATCATCTGCCAGGGGCCAAAGCGCCGCTCGCCTTTGATCTGAAGGGAGTCATACCAGGTTTGACCGTCGCCGGAGTTTCGGTCAACCACGTTGAGGTATTGCGGGAACGGCCGCAACGCCTGAGCCAGCGTGCCGGTGTTCGGGAACGCGGCGTAAGGCTTGGTGAAACCCGCCGCGATAACTGCGGGGGCATCAATCCGCTGACGTAGCAGCGCTCCGAGTGAAAGGTATTTTGGGTCTACCTGATTGAGCATCAAGGAGGAGTTCAAGCCTCGTCCCCGGTTGCCTACGTATGCAATATCAATCAGGAAGCTCTTGATCTCGTGCTGTACGTTGAGGCTCCAGTTGTAAACGCGCGGGGCCTTACCGTAATCGGGGCCAAATACGTCGAGGTTGCCCACCGCGTTACCCGACGAGATTACGCCAATGCCGGGATCAATAAATGGTGGTTTGGCACCTTGAGGAATCGGCACGCCAGCCTCCCAAAGCAACGCCGGGTTGACGCCATCGGCGAGCAGGGTGCCCGGAAGGCCGCCAAAGCCGGTGTTGCAACCGCAACCTCCGTTGCCCAGCGTTTGGTAATAAATACCGAAACCGCCGCGTACCACTGTCTTTGACGCTGCCTTATAAGCGAAGCCGAGGCGTGGTCCGACGTTTGAGAAATCGGTGGGATAAAACCGCTTCGTGCCCGTGCGCCCCGTTCCAGGGCCGGCAAAGATCATCGCGCCTGGCAATCCGCCAGCCGCCGGGTTTGGCAGCTTGAGATCCACCCCTGACATCTGGAAGTTTGCCATGTGCCAACCAACCGGCACGTCATAACGCATGCCGAGATTTAGCGTCAGGTTCGGTTTGATCTTCCAATTGTCCTGGAAGTAACCAGCGTGGTAGCCATAGCGAATCTGTGGTGTGGGAAATGGTAGCGTGGTAAATGCCACCTGATTGGGCGCTCCCAGCAGAAAGCTGGCGAACGAATGTCCGGTGGTGCCAGTGGCGCTAGGCAGTGCGGTTTGAGCACGCTCAAACAAGAATTGACCGTTGGTGCCCGCCGCGTCGAGGGCAAACGTCCTGAGCCGCCGAATGTCCCAGCCAAACCGATATTCGTGCTTGCCACGCAACCAACTGATGTTCTGAGCAACCATGGTTGTCCAGTTCCACTGGCCGCCATCGTTTACCTTGCCGTCTTGCACGCCCCAAGGCGTCAGACCGTCAGCAGCGGTAAAGCCAATGCGCGGCGTGGCGTCGGTGGGCATCTTCAGTCCCACTTGCGACGCAAACCCGGCTTGCGCTGGGTTGTCCCATACTTGCTGCTGCCGACTGAAGCCAACCGTCGTGTGGATCAGGAAGTTGGGCCGCACGACCCAGTCGTGATTGACGCGAAAGATTTGCGGCCGATTCCCGCTGACGCCCAGTCCTTGGCCCAATGGGCCGGGAAGCGCGGAGGTGAAGGCGTCGTTCTGGTTCTGCAAAGTATGAAAGTAAGAAAGGCGGTTGTTCGGCGTGAACGCGTGGTCCAGCTTCAGGCTCCAAACGGTGTCCGTGCGCTGGGTTTCATTGTTGAAAGCCAGGTTATTGGTTACGCCCGGTAGATTTGGATCTGGGAGCCCAGCAATGAACTTGCGTGAGATCGCGCTGATGCGATTGGTGGGAATGATGTTTCCAGCAAATTGCTGGCGGACGTTTCCTGCCGTCGTCGCCGGGTCATAGATCGCGCGGCCGACTTCCGAAAAATCTCCGTTCTTCATTCGCGCGGTCGGAACAGTAGAAGTCACCGTCGTAATGGAAGCCGGACGCATGTCGCGCGAATACGTCATAAACCAGAAGGTCTTGTTGCGCCCGTTGTAAATCTTAGGTACCCAGACCGGACCGCCCACGGCAAAACCAGCCTCGTTTAATCGTTCCTTCGGCCTGGCTCGACCAGCAGCATTATTCGCCCAACTATTCGCGTTCCAGATGTCGCGGCGAGCATACAAGAAAGCCGCTCCGTGAATATCGTTCGTGCCCGACTTGGATACGTACGTTTCAACGCCGCCACCAAACCGTCCGTATTCAGCCGAATAGGCAGCGGTTAAAAGCTTGAACTCCTGAAACATTTCGATGCCAGGAAATTGGAACGCTACACCACCCGATTCGGGGTTGGTGAAACTGGCACCGTCAATCAAAATCTCTTTGCCACGTCCACCGGAGCCGGAGATGCTGGTCTCGCCACGCTGGCCGTTTACGCCAGGCATGAACGTCACAAACGATGAGGCATTGCGGAGGCCGCCAGTGAACAGTGGCAGCGTATTCATCATCTGGCTAGAGACACTCTGGCCCTTCTCGCTGGTCTCTGTATCCAGCAGCGGCGCTTGGGCTGTCACCTCAACGGTATCCGAGACGTTGCCGACTTCTAATTGCACGTCCAGCGGCAGGCGTTGCGCCACGCGGACTTCGATATTTTTGCGGTTCAGTTTCTTGAACCCGGTCTTCTCGACCGACACTTCGTAAACGCCGACCGGGAGGCTGGCAAACACATACAAGCCCGCATCAGTAGTCACTGTCGCGGTTTTCAAGCCGGTGTCCGTGTGCGTAGCAATTACGGTTGCTGCCGGAACAGCCCCCGCTGATTGATCTGTGACCGCTCCTGAAAGCGAGCCCGTGCTTTGTTGCGCGCTAGCCGGTGCTGGCGCTAACGCAAGCATCAGGACACACACCAACAGGCATACAGGTTGGAGGAATCGTTTCATCATATTCACCTCGTGCTTAATCAATTTGGTTTTAGTGGTTGTGGTGGAAACACCGCCAGAAAGGCGTTCCCCATAAGATTGTCGGTAAGTCAGTGAAATCCCGTTGCAAAGCTGGGCGAAGGTTATGCGGATATGACAATTGCGTCAAGGCGTTTGGTTGCCTTGAGCGCGCGTCAAAGTAAGAACTTGAGCGGGCTTTTCAAAATAGCTTAGTGCGAAAGGATACGGGAGCATTTTAGGCGGCGTAGCCTATGGAGTGCTGCGGCTTGATGCAGCTTTGTTACACCACTCGGTCAGGCAAGTAATGGCAGGCAAAGCGCGGCGACTGGTTCCTAACACGGCTTACACGATCAAGTGGTGTAACAAAGCTGTGTCAAGCCGCAGCACTCCAAAGACTGCGCCGCCACAGGGAATACGCTTAGCTCCGAGACTGCATAACTTTGACGCGCGCTCTGGTTCTCGCAGCGACAGGAAAATGTCGTTGATGTTATGGTTGCGTTGCACGCAGCTTGTCATCGTTACTGGTTATCATCACTGGTTAGCAACGAAAGGAATTTCGCAATGAAACGAATAGTTTGTGGACTGGTTTGGTTTTGCCTGGCGTTTGGGCCGGTGGCGTATGCCCAACAGGATCGCATGCCTTCTAATCCGCTCGCGCTTACCACCGTGGGACGCGATCAAACCAAAGCGACCAAAGTGGCTGAGGGC
>JAYSVR010000527.1:0-3626 GCA_043718445.1 Acidobacteriota bacterium
TTGAAAACTATGGGTGCAAGGCGTAAAGCGCGCGAGTGCGCGCTCCAAATGCTTTTCGCATATGACGTGGCGCGTCCCGCCGTGGACGATTTGGTCGAGTCCTATTGGGGGGAGATGGCCGAATCGGGCGAAGACGTAAAAGATTTCGCCACGGAACTCGCGGTCGGTACGATCACGCATCTCGCCGCGATTGATGAGCGCATACGTTCGCGCGCCGAACACTGGCGCATTCCGCGTATGGCTATCGTTGATCGCAACTTGTTGCGTATGGCGGTTTACGAGTTCCTGCATCAAGCCAGCACGCCGCGGACTGTCGCCATCAACGAAGCCCTTGAAATCGCGCGCCGCTTCTCGACCAACGAAGCCACGCAATTCATCAACGGCATTCTCGACGCCATCAAACGCGACCTCGAAACTCAACCGGCAAAACCCAAAGCGAGTGCGCCACCCGAAGTAAGCCCAGCACTTGAAGCAAGCCCGGTACTCGAAGAAAGTCCGGCGCTGGAAGCAAGCGCGGCTACGGTAGGTCAGCCCAGTTAATAAGCATTCGACAGCTTGTAAAGTCGGCGGAGATGAAAACTAAAACCTTTCATCTCCGCTTTTGTATTTTGACGGCGCAAAGCCGACGAGCCACCGCGTTCAGGCTTTGCGAATTAGAGCCTTTGCGTCAAGCAAAAGCCTCAAGTAAAATCCGCCGCAATTCATCACTCAAATCTTTTCACATAGGCTGGCTTTATGAAGAAGTTATTCACCGTTACTGCATTGCTATGTGCGAGTCTTTGCTTCAGTGCGCTGGCGCAAACGCCGCCGCCCAAGCAAGACTCGCAAAAACCCGATGACCCTGGCTCAGTACGTATTGACTCAAATCTTGTCAACGTAAACGTCATCGTCACTGATCGTTACGGACGCTTGGTTACGGGCTTAACGCAAAGCAATTTTAAGTTGCGCGAAGACGGTGCCTTGCAGGAAATCAGCAAGTTTTTTGCTCAACAAGACGCCTTTAGCGTAGTGCTGTTGATTGACACCAGCCGCAGCACGGCACGCAAGCTCGGCTCGATTCAGAAAGCGGCTGAGAATTTCATCAAGCAATTGCAACCGCGCGACCGTGTGATGGTCGCCACCTTCGATGATCGCATAACACCTATTACTGATTTCACGGGCGATGCCAGTACGCTGAAAAAAGCCGTCAAGGCCGCGCGCACTGGTTACTCGACGCGGCTTTACGATGCGATTAATTACGCCATCACCGAGAAGCTCAAACCGATCTCAGGCCGCCGCGCCATCGTCGTCTTAACCGACGGCGTAGACACCGCCAGCAAACAAGCCAGCTATGACAGCACGCTCGATCTGGTCGCTTCGTCAAACATCATCACTTATGCGATTCAATACGAAACGCGCAACGAAGGCATGAATCCGCTGCGTCCGCTGATGTTGCCGGGCTTTCCCAATGGCTCGTCGTTCGTTCCGTCGGCGACTCCTTCAGGCGACGGCGGCAAAGCGCGCACGCCGCAATTCAACCTCGCTGCTTCGTGGCTGGGTTGGGGACGCCCCATCGAATGGCAAGACCCTGCGCCGCAACAGCCGCAACAACCTCAACCGCAGGCGCCTTACATCAACATTCCGCGTACCACGACGGTGATTGGCGGCACCGAACGCGACGGACAACCGGCCCAACGCCCAACGTCAACCGTACAAATGCGCGACCGTTATTTGATTGCCAGTGAATACCTAGGTCGTATTGCACAGCTTTCGGGCGCGCGTCACTTGCGGGCTGACAGCATCGAAAACACGAGCTATGCCTTTCAACTGATCGCCGACGAATTGCGCAACCTTTATACGATTGATTACTACTCGCAGAACGACATCAAAGACGGCAAGTTTCGCAACATCGCGGTCAATCTGAATTCGGCTGAGTTCACGATACGCGCGCGTCCTGGTTATCGCGCACCTAAAGAAACGGCGACAGCGCCGGTCGTCAAACCGAACGCCAAGCCGTAACCGGTTAACGATTACAGCTACTAATCATCAAGGCTCATTGCCACGTCGCAGTGAGCCTTTTTTCTTAAAGGAATCACGTGACGAAAACTACCCTGCGCCGCGTAGCCGTTTATTGCGGCAGCAGCAACGGACAACGCACCGAATACGTCGAGCAAGCTAAGGCCGTAGGTCGCGCGTTGGCGCAACGCCAGCTTGGCTTGGTTTACGGCGGCGGCGGACTCGGCCTGATGGGCGCGTGCGCTGAAGCCGCGCTCGCACACGGCGGCGAAGTCATCGGCGTGATTCCGCGCGCGTTGGCAGGCAAAGAACGGCTGAACGATCTCGTCACTGACTTGCGTGTCGTACGCACTATGCACGAGCGCAAAACCCTGATCGTCGAATTGTCTGACGCTTTCATCGCCCTGCCCGGCGGCTTCGGCACGTTCGATGAGTTGTTTGAAGCCGTCACCTGGGCGCAACTCAGCATCCATCAAAAACCTATCGGCTTGCTCAACGTCGCGGGTTATTTCGATCCACTGCTGGTAATGGTTGAACGCGCCGTTACTGAAGGTTTCGTGCAACCGCGCTATCGCCAACTCATCAACGCGGCGACGGATGTCGAAACTTTGCTCGACACGTTCGCGCAACACGAACCGCTGCCCGGATTGGTGAAGTGGCTTGATCTCAGTGAAGCCTGATCTCATGAAATTTACGTTCTCACGACCAATACGCTTTGGCTTGGCGGCGCTGTTGCTGATTGGCGCAGCGTTAGCGCGACAGGCTTTTTATGTCGAACCATCACGCTTAACGGTAAAGACCTACAACCTGCCGATTGCCGCATTGCCGCCCCTGCGCATCGCCGCGCTCGCAGACTTACACGTAGGCTCACCTTTCATTACCCGCGCCAAATTGCAGCAAGTCGTGAAGGCAGCGAACGCGCAACAGCCAGATTTGATCGTGTTGTTGGGCGATTACGTCATTCAAGGCGTAGTAGGTGGCAGCTTCGTCGAACCGCGCGACATTGCTGAGGACTTGCGCGCGTTGCAAGCTCCGCTGGGCGTATACGGAGTGTTGGGCAATCACGACCACATTCACGACGGCAAAAAGATCAGCCAAGAATTCACCCGCGCAGGCATTCACATGCTCGACCATCACACCCAACGGCTGGAATGGCGCGGCCAGCCGTTTTGGCTGATGGGAATCGGCGACGCCTTCAAAGACCCTTCTGATTTAAGCAAGCTGCTTGCGACGATCAACGATGCGGCTCCCATCATCGCGCTCACTCACAACCCCGACGTTTTCTTCGACCTGTCGCTGCGCGTGAACCTGCTACTGGCCGGACACACTCACGGAGGCCAATGTGCCTTTCCGCTGCTCGGACGGCTCGTCGTGCCGTCAAATTACGGCGACCGTTATGCCATCGGTCACGTTTACGAAAACGGCCATCACCTTTTCGTCACACCCGGTATTGGCACCAGCATTTTGCCCGTACGTTTTCGCGTTACTCCTGAAATTTCGTTGATTCAATTCACGAAGGACTGAGGCATAAAAAAAATCCCACGACGGGTAATCCACATCGTGGGAATCAAGCAGGAGAAGGAGGGAGGTAACTCGTATTCTGTCTCTCAAGCGTTCCTTCTCGAATTCGC
>JAYSVR010000528.1:0-3623 GCA_043718445.1 Acidobacteriota bacterium
CGCCAGTTTTTGCTGGGCGGCGTTGAATTCAGCGACGTTGGTGACGGGTTGTTTGGCGACTTCGATGATGACGACTCCCGGACGAATGCCGCTGTTGGCAGCATCGCTGGTGGGGTCTACGTCGGTGACGATGACGCCGCCTGCGGTGCCTTCGGGCAAGCGGAATTGACGGATTTTTTCCGGCGATAGACTGTCTACGCTAACGCCTGCCAGCGGGCCTGAGCCTTTGGTGCCAGCCGTGGTGGGTTCGTCATCTTTTTCTTTTGCGGGAGCTTCGACTTCCGCGAGATTGATGGTGAGATCGCGTTCGGAGCCTTCGCGCCAGATTTTGACTTTGACGGGCGTGCCGGGTGCGGTTTGCGAAACCATGTTGCGCAGTTCTGAACTGTCGGTGATACGCTTGCCGTTGACCTCGGTAATGATGTCGCCCGCTTTGACGCCCGCTTTGTCGGCGGGTTGGCCTTTTTCGGTATCCTGTACGAAAGCGCCTGCCGTGCCGGAATAGCCGAACTCTTTGGCGTATTCAGGCAAAACGCCGGTAACGATGACACCGAGTTTGCCGCGCCGTACCTTACCGCCTTTGATGAGTTGATCCATCACGTTGCGCGCCATCTTGGTCGGAATGGCGAAGCCGATGCCGATGCTGCCGCCGCTGCCGCCCGCGAGAATTTGCGAAGGGATGCCGATCAGTTCGCCGCGCAAATTGACCAGTGCGCCGCCCGAATTACCGCGATTGATGGCGGCGTCGGTTTGAATGAAATCTTCGTAAGGGGCGTCTTGAATGCGTCCAGTGCGTCCGCTGCCGGTGCTGCGGCCTTTGGCGCTGATGATGCCCATCGTGACGGTTTGGCCTACGCCCAGTGGATTGCCGACGGCGAGTACGAGGTCGCCGACTTGCGTAGCGTCAGAATCGCCAATCGCAACAGTAGGGAAGTTGCTGCCTTCGATTTTGATGACGGCCAAATCGCTGGCGGGATCGGTGCCGATCACTTTGGCCGTGAATTGGCGGCGGTCATTCAGCGAAACTTCTACTTTCTCTGCGCCTTCGACGACGTGATTGTTGGTGATGATATATCCGTCACCCGTTACGATGACGCCGGAGCCTACGCCATTGGGCATGAGGCGGCCTTTGCCTTGCGGCGTTTGCTGCCCGTTCGGATTGGGCTGCGTGCGGCGACGCGGCGTGCTTTCTTCGTCCTGGTCTTCGTCAGGGATGCCGAAAAAGTCGCGGAAAGGATTCGCGCCGAAAGGCGTGCGGCGCGCTGATTCGCGGGCAGAAACTTCGATGGTCACAACGGCGGGTGTCACCGATTTGGCGATTTGCGCGAAGCCGCCATTGAGTACGACGTTGGCATCGAGCGCGGGGCTTGAGCCGGTGGCGATAGCGGGTAAAACGGATTCGTTCGCTTTCGCTTTAGCAAAAGGCATCCAGCCTTTATTCGTCACGATAGAACCGAATACGGTTCCCGCGAACAGCACGGCGACGCCGAACAGACTCATCAATTTCCAGTTCGTTTTGCGCATAGGCTTGTGGTCGTCGTTGCGCGTAATCACGATGTTTTCCAAAGTGCTATTTGGCGAATGATTGAATTGGTTATCCATAGAATTCTTAACTCCCTCAAAACTTCTAACTCTAAAACTTCCTGAATTGGCCCAGCATTGCTCTCGACGCTGGCAGCGGTAAGTTGCCTCTTACGAATGAAGCCAACCTTTAGTTCACGCTTGGTAGTTCGATGGAGGCTCGCTGTCAGATGCGACATCTTAACAACCGTATTTGGCCTTTTCAAGAACTGCCCAAGTGCACTTAAAGCTGGCTTAGAACGCAATGAATAAGCCGTCTTGCACCGCCTTTGGTTTGCGTGTAAAAGTCGCCTTATCATCACTTAGTGTTATTACTTAACAGCACCACTTGTGGCGCGCAGAAAGGAACTTACACCCTTGTCCTCCCAGACGGAAACTATCACGAATAGTCACACGAAAATTATCCGCGAACACGAAGGCTCTATCGAAGTCATCGTCGGCTCGATGTTCAGCGGCAAAAGCGAAGAACTCATACGCCGCTTGCGGCGCGCGCAGATCGCGCGGCAGAAAGTACAAATTTTCAAACCCGCGATTGACGCGCGCTATTCCGACACGCACATCGTTTCGCATTCGGCGATGAAGATCGAATCCGTCGCCGTCACGACCGCGCGCGACATTGCCGCCGCGCTTGAGCCCGACACCGAAGTTATAGGCATAGACGAAGGCCAGTTTTTCGATCAGGAACTCGTCGCCGTCGTCAATGAACTCGCCAATCAGGGCAAGCGCGTAGTTATCGCCGGACTCGACATGGATTATCTGGGGCGTCCGTTTGAGCCGATGCCGCTGCTGATGGCGATTGCCGAAGACGTGACGAAAGCTCGTGCTGTCTGCATGCAATGCGGCAGTCCCGCGACTTATACGCAACGTTTGATCGCCAGCCGCGAGCGTGTCGTCGTCGGCGCGGCTGACGCTTATGAGGCGCGTTGCCGCGCCTGCTTTGATCCCAACCTTGCATAAAGGTAGAGCAACCTTTCCAGGTTGCTCCTGTTCTATCACGAGGCGTTTTGAGGAATCCGCGAACAACCTGGAAAGGTTGTTCTACTTTTTCAGAGCAGCTCTGAGCAATCCGCGAACAACCTGGAACGGTTGTTCTACTTTTGGAGTTCTTATGTCTGAACCTTCTTATGATTTATCGTTCGATTTTTTGCGCGTTGTCGAAGCCGCTGCGATTGCCGCCGCGCGTACGATGGGACAGGGCGAGCGTGAATATTCAGATCACGTCGCGGTCGAAACCATGCGCACGGTGATGGAAACGATTCCGATGCGCGGCACGATTGTCATCGGCGAAGGCGAACGCGATGAAGCGCCCATGCTTTACATCGGCGAACAGGTCGGTGAAGGCGGGCACGGCGAGGGCACGGAAAATTATCCCGCCGTAGACATCGCCGTTGATCCGCTGGAAGGCACGAACCTTTGCGCGACCGGTTCAGAGAATGCGATTGCTGTGCTGGCGGCGGCAGAGAAAGGCGGACTGTTGCACGCGCCCGATATTTTCATGAACAAGATCGTCGTCGGGCCTTCGGTCAAAGGCGCGGTGGATTTGGATGCGCCGGTACGCGACAACCTCAATGCCATCGCCAAACGCCTCAATCGCAAAGTCGAAGACCTGACCATCGTCGTATTGGAGCGTCCGCGCCATCGCAAACTGATTCAAGACATACGCGAATGCGGCGCGCGCATTCGGCTGATTTCGGACGGTGATCTATCCGCAGGCATTTCAGCCGCCGTGGCAGGCTCAGGCGTACACGCGCTGATGGGCATCGGCGGCGGGCCGGAAGGCGTGATTACCGCAGCCGCAATGAAATGCTTGAACGGCGAAATGCAGGCGCGCTTCGTGTTGAAAGAGCAACTCGAAATGCCTGAAGACCAGGCGAAGATCGCTGACGGTCTGGTCGAACGCATGGAGGCGATGGGCATCAGCGATCCTTCGCGTATTTACGACACGAACGAACTCGCGCCGGGCAAGAAGATTATTTTCGCGGCGTGCGGCGTGACGGATGGCACGATCTTGCGCGGCGTGCGTTTCTTCGGCCACGGCAAGC
>JAYSVR010000529.1:0-11272 GCA_043718445.1 Acidobacteriota bacterium
GCCGCCTTGCGGCATGGCGTCGCGCGCATTGAGGCAGAAATTCATCAGCATCTGGTTCAATTGCGTCATGTCGCCGATGACGTAAGGTGGGTCATCGGCGAGTACGGTTACGATTTCGATGTTGCGCGGCAGGGTTTCTTTGAGAATGCGTACGGCGTCTTTGACGAGATGCGTGAGTTGCAACGGAGCCTGTTCGCCCGTCGTGCCTTTGGCGAAAGTCAGCACTTGCCCGATCAGGCCTTTGCCGCGTTCCGCGCTTTTTTGAATCAGGGCGATCCAGCGTTTGCCGATGTCGTCTTCGACTTGCTTTTCGAGCATGGGCAAGGCCATCAAGATCGGAGCCAACACGTTATTCAAATCGTGCGCGATGCCAGCGGCCAGCGCGCCGATGCTATCCATGCGTTGCGCGCGCAGCAGATGCGCTTCGATGCGTTTGCGGTCGGTGATGTCGGTGTTGATGACCAGCAACGAAGTCGGTACGCCCGCGTCATCGCGCACCAGCGTCCAGCGGCTTTCGACGGTGATCTCGCGCCCGTCTTTGGTGCGTTGGCGGGTTTCGCCGCTCCATTCGCCGTGCTTTTCGGCGGCTTCGCGCCCTTGCGTGTACTTGGCCGAACCGTCGGGGTGCAACAGCTTGCCGAGCGGTTCGCCGAGGGCTTCGAATTCGTTCCAGCCGTATATGCGTTCAGCGCCTTTGCTCCACAATGAAACGCGATCATCGAGATCGGTTTGGATGATGGCGTCGCGCGCGCAATCAAGCAGCGCGCGATATTGCACGTCCTGCTTACTGGCAGCAGGCGCGGGTTTCACGAGTTTGCCGCTATTGGGTTTGACGTTGGGTTTGACCGCACCGTTGCCGTTCACTTTTTTAGAAGCCGCCGCGAAAGGGTCGCCGTTTTTAAGCGTAATGTCGAAAGGCTGAGACGGCAGCACTTGTTGCAAGGCGTTTTGTAATACGCTGAGGTCGAGTTCGCTTTTGTCGAGGCACTGGCGCGCTCCGGCTTGCAGCGCGCGGTGATAAAGCGTGTCGTCGGCGCTCTCGGTCATAACGATCACCGGCAGCTTGTCAAAACGATGCTGCGCGCGAATAAAAGTCTCTACGCCTTCGACATCTTCAACGCCCGGCAGCGCGAGGTCGAGCATCACCAGATCAATTTCGTCGTCATCAAGCCGCGCCAACCCGGCGGCGATTTTATTCACGTACTCAAAATCAAACGTACCCACCTGTGCGGATGCCAAGCCTGCAATGCCGCCGGTCAAACTGCTGGCTTCGTTTTCGATCACCAGCACCTTCGCGCGTTCCTTACCCATAATGTTAACTGCCTTTCGTGTGAGTTCGTTAAGAGCGCCAGCCGGTGAATGCCTCATGCATAAAAAGAGTGAGAGGAAATCATTCACGCGCTGCCACGCCAAGCGGGACGCTAAAAATGTAAAGGGTTTGGGATGCGATGCAGCAGCCAGTGAACTTGCGCCGCGTGTATGTTGAGATGCCGGATGGGATGAAGCGTGCCAAAACCGCGCGCATTGTAGGCAGGCCGCCTAACGCAAGCAAGCTAATTGGGTGTAGCACAAGATGGTATCTTGTGCCGTTGGCATGAACACAAGATACCATCTTGTGCTACATCACTGATCTAAGCCGTTGCGTGACCGTTGGGATAAATAACTTCGTCAACTTTAGAAAGCAGGTCTTCGGCAGAAAAGGGTTTCCACAAGACGGCTTGCAAGCCAACGCGCTGGGCGTCTTCGACGTTCGACTGCGATTTCAGGCCGCTGGTCGCGATGATCTTCACTTCGGGATTGATGTTGCGCATAGCGATGCTCGCGGCTAATCCGTCAAGGCCGGGCATGGCGAGATCAGTCAGCACCAGCGTGATGTCGCGGAAGTGTTGACGGTAATAAGACAACGCTTCGGCTCCGTTGCCGACGGCGATGACGCGATAACCGGCGGTTTCGAGCGTAATGCGCGTGACTTCGAGCAAGGTCGGTTCATCGTCCACGGCCAGCACTACGTCGCGTTCTTTTTTAGATACTTTCTTTGACGGCTGCGCACCGAGTTCAGCGACGACTTCTTCGTCGGCAGGCAGATGCACGCGGAACTCAGCGCCGTGTCCGAGTTGGCTGTCTACTTCGATAAAGCCGCCGTGGCCTTTGACGATGCCGAGCGAAGTGGACAACCCCAGCCCGGTTCCCTTGCCTTGTTCTTTGGTCGTGAAGAACGGATCGAAAATACGATTGATGACTTCGGTCGAAATGCCTGCGCCGCTGTCAGTGATTTTTACGCACAGGAACGGCCCCGGCTTGATGCTTTCGTGCGACCAGATTTGGTCTTCGTTGAGCGTGATGTTTTCCGCCGTGAGTTTGAGCTTACCGCCTTGCGGCATCGCGTCGCGCGCGTTGATGCAAAGATTCATCAGCACCTGATTGATTTGCGTCTTGTCGCCGTTAAGCGGCCACAGGTCGTCGGCCACGCGCACATCGAGCGCGATGTTCTTGGGCAGCGTATCGCGCAACATCTTGACCGTTTCGCCAATGATGTCGTCGAGTTCGAGCGGCAGCCGCGCGCCGGTGGCTCCGCGCGCAAAGGTCAACACTTGATCTACTAAATCGCGGCTGCGTTCGGCGCTCTTGCGAATCAGTTGCAGCCAGTGCTGGCTGTTCGGGTCGGTGAACTTTTGTTGCAGCGTATGCAGCGCCATCAAGATCGGCGCGAGCGCGTTATTCAAATCGTGCGCGATGCCTGACGCGAGCGAACCAATGCTTTCGGTGCGTTGCATGCGCAGCAATTGCGCTTCGAGTTGTTTGCGCTGCGTGATGTCGGTGTTGATGACGAGAATAGATTTCGGCTGTCCCGCATCATCACGCACCAGCGCGTAACGGCTCTCAACCGTAATCTCGCGCCCGTCTTTGGTGCGTTGGCGCAACTCGCCGTGCCATTCGTTTTTCTCCAACAAACGTCTGCGAATTTCTTCGGGGTAGCGCCGCGCCGTTTCAGGGAAGATCAACTCGTCTACGTTTTGATAAAGCGTATCGCCTTCCGTCCAGCCATAAAGCTCGGCGGCGCTGTGATTCCAGAACGTCGCGGAACCTTCTAAATCTTGCGCGATGATCGCGTCGGTCGCGCAATTCAACAGCGCAGCTTGTTCGCGTATGCGTTCGTCAGAGTGTTTCTGTTCAGAAATATCGTTGAAGGCAATCACGCCTGCGACCGTGCGTCCGTGGCGCAAGATGGCTGCGGCTTCGACGCGCGCCGTGAACATCGAGCCATCGTTGCGGCGCACGATCACTTCGGCATTCGTCACGGTCTCGCCGTTGCGCATCGCGCGCATCAGCGGCATCTCAGCGGTGCGAATGCGTTTGCCGTTCAACTCATAAGCCTCAAAGCGCAACTCGCCGACCAGTTCGGTCATCGGCACGCGCAACAGGCGCGCAGCCTGTTCGTTGGCGAGCAGAATCTTTTCGCTCGTCGCGTCGGCGATCATCACACCGGCGGGCATCTGTTTGAGTACGGCCTGGAAAAGCTGCTGTTCGGCTTCGAGTTGTTTGTGCAAACGATTGCGCTCTTCTTCGACGCGCTTGCGTTCGGTCACGTCGCGGGCGATGGCTTGCACGCCGACGGGCTGGCCGAGTTTATAAATCAGCCGCGTACTGACTTCGAGTACGAGTTTTTTCTCGTCGCGCGTTTCGACCGTGAGTTCGTATTGCGTTTTCGATTTGCCTTCGAGTTTGCTTTCGAGCAATTGCTGCACGATTTTCGTGAAGTCAGGTTGGTATTTTTCGAGCGCGCCTTTGTGCAGCACTTCGTCGCGTGTGTAACCCGTCAGCAACTCGCCCGCCTTGTTGAACGAACTCAGCCGCCCCTGCAAATCGCAGGTGAAAACCACGTCGTTGGCATTTTCGAACAAGTCACGATAACGCTCTTCGCTTTCGCGCAAGGCTTCGTCAGCGCGTTTGCGTTCAGAAATGTCGCGCGTGATGACCAACAATTCATCAGGCTGTCCGTCTTCGCGTTTGAGCAGTTGCGCGTTCGATTCGCACCAAACGTAATTCCCTGCCTGATGCCGATAACGAAAGGCCAGGCTTTGCGCGCCGCCGTTTTCGAGCAACGAGCGATGCGCGCGCCGCACTTCTTCGACATCGTCGGGATGAAAGAGTTCGTAAACCGAATGCCCGATGCGGTCTGCGGGCGCGTAACCCAGCAGCCGCGTGAGCGCGGGTGAGGCATAAAGCACTTCGCCGGTTTGCGAATACTGCCCGATCAAATCAGTCGAATTTTCAGCAATCAGCCGAAAGCGTTCTTCGCCCGCGCGCAGCTGCACTTCGCTCTGGCGGCGGTCGGTGATGTCGTGCGCGATAAAGCGAATCACTTGCGGCACGTCAGCCGCGTCTTGCCGCAACGAATTGTCATAGGCCAACAGCCGCTCTTCGCCTTGCGCAGTCTTCACGCGCATCGTACCGCTGGCGTGTTTGGCCGTCGTGACGGCTGTTAGATAGTCCTTGAACTTGCTGCTGGCTTCAGGTGTCAGGATGTCGCTAATTAAACGGCCTTCGAGTTCGGCGGCGTTGGCGCAACCGAAAAATTCCCACGTCGCGCGATTGACCGCGACGAAACGGCCTTCGACATCGTGCGTACCAATCAGCAAGCCGCTGTTTTCGACAATGTCGTGATAGCGGTCTTCGGTCGTGCGAACGGCTTCAGTTGCGCGTACGCGGTCGGTCACGTCGCGGGCGATGCAACGTATGACGGCTTGTGTTCCGTTGACGCGCAACGTGTTATCGAATTCGAGAACGATCTGCTTGCCGCCCGGCGCTTGAAATTTCGCGCTGCTCTGCACGCGCTTGGCTTTCAGAATGTCGTCCAGATAATTCGTGAAATCGTCTGGCTGGGCCGGCAGCAGAAAGTCGCTGAGCCGATAAGTTTGCAGGTCTTTCTCGCCCGTGAAACCGAGGAAGTGCAGCACGGTTTGATTGGCGCTGAGAATGCGGCCTTGCGTATCGTGCGTCACGACATAAAGCCCACCGTTCTCGACCAAATCGCGATAACGTTCTTCGCTTTGGCGCAGCGCAAGTTCGGCTTGACGGCGCTCGGTGACATCGTGCGACGTGATCAAAATTTGCCGCACTTCGCCTTCGGCATTGCGGTTAAAGGGCGTCAGTTCGCTATGCAACCAGCGCCATTCGCCGTTGCTGTGGCGCGCGCGATATTCAAAGGTGACGACTTCGTTATCTGCCGCCAAACGCATCTGCTCAAAAATGATTTCGAGTTGCGCGTAATCTTCGCGCTCAATCCAGTCTTTCGGCGTGAGTTGCGTCAGCTTGCCCGTATCTATGCCCAGCAGGTTCGCCAACTGGCGATTGATGTAAATGGATTGCTTGGCTCCGAGGTCATAAATCGTGACGAATTCAGGCGCGATGTCGGCGATTTCGTGAATCAGCCGCTGAGTTTCGCGCAACGCCATTTCGTTGCGTTGGCGTTCAATCGCATAACGCATCGCGCGTTGCAACAAGTGGCGATTGATGTCGCCCTTGACCAGATAATCCTGCGCACCGGCTTGCATCGCTTGAATCGCGATCTCGTCGTCATTCGTCGCGGTCAACACAATAATCGGTAAGTCGGGAGCGAGGCGATGAATGCGAGTGAAAGTTTCGAGTCCGTCACTGTCAGGCAGGGCGAGATCGAGCAGGACAATATCAATTTTAGGTGTTGAACTATTTTCGCTGGCGGTTTCAGACAGGCGCGCTACGCCGGCTTGCAGGCTGCTGGCCCATTCGAGTTCGAACGACACACCTTTCGCCATGAACAGGCCGCGAATCGCCTGAGCGTAAAGAGGATCGTCTTCAATTAGTAAGGCTTTCGCCTGTTTCCCATTCATTGCGCTTGTGGTACGCCGTGTGTGTGATGCGAGCAGGTTTTAACACCCCAAAAAAATCCGACACTTGTGCCCGCTAAAAGCAAGTGGCTAAACCAGCCAAAGCATTACGTTACGGAGTCGGAAAACTTGTCTAAATAGAATGTTTTGCCACGTGTCTCGTCTCTCGTTCGGCGGCGGATTGTACGAGCGGCAATTGATCGGTGCAAGCTATGGTTCCGCTGTGCCTCGGCATACGACCAGCATAGGGATACGACCAAACCTGTCTGTCTGATGAGAGGTTTCGTGAATAACTTCTCTCACCTTCAGCTTTAACCTTCACCTATCCTGCTAAATTATGGGCGGCAGCCACTTTAGCCCCACTGTATTGACGCTGCTTCTTGACGAATTCAGCATTGTAAGGCTATATGACTGCGACGATTTCCCCCTACAAGCGGCATTTTCTGAGTAATCTTCCAAGCAAATTGTGGTAAGGGTGGTGCAAGTATTGACTGACCCTGACAGGCACTTCTTCCCTTTGTGTCTGCACTCAGTGGCTAATCAGTGGTGAATGAATCGTCCCTCCCTCTCACATCACGGACTCGTTCCTTTTCAATCCCTATTCCCAGCGCGCAACGCAAACGGTACACGGTTTAAGCAAGCCTGTGTTTGCCCTATTTTTGCCCTACTTCTGTTTGCTCAATGCCGCTGGGTTCATCCGATGTGGCGAAGACGTTGCCCCTAAAAAAATTAATGACGCGCGTCGCATCATGGTTAAAACAACTTATGAGACCAACGTTGGCTACCTCCGTCCAATCCATCCGTTTATTGCTCGTGGACGATCAAATGATCGTGCGCGAAGGCTTGCGGCTGTTGCTCGAAAACCAAAACGGCCTGTTCGTTACCGGCGAAGCCTCAAACTTTCCCGATGCCGTGTCGCTGGCCGCCCGCGATCAACCTGATTTGATTTTGCTCGATTTAGATTTGGGCGATGTGCATGGCCTGGATTGCCTGCCCGAATTGCTGAAGGTTTCGCCACAAAGCAAAGTGCTGGTGCTGACCGGCGTATATGATCTCGAAATCTTTCATCAAGCCGTCAGTCGCGGCGCAGTCGGCATCGTCCGCAAAATGGAAGCCGCTGAAGTGCTGGTCAAAGCCATTCGCAAAGTTTTCGCGGGCGAAGTCTGGCTTGATGGCGCACTGATGGCGCGCGTGCTGAATGATTTATGGCGCGTCAAAAGCGGCCAACCGCTCGAATCGGTAGTATCGGGAATGGGGGCGACAATGCGACTCGGCGCTCCGCAACGCGAAACCATCGAACAGTTCTGGTCGCCCCGCATCGAAGCGCCTAATCCTGACGAAGCCGCGCGCATCGCCCAACTCACCGAACGCGAACGCGAAGTCATCGGACTGATCGGCGAAGGCTTGCGCAACCAGCAAATCGCCGACCGCCTCTCAATTAGCGTCATCACCGTACGCCATCACCTTTCATCCGTTTTCGCCAAACTAGACGTAGGCGACCGCTTCGAACTGGCGATTTATTCCTATCGCCACGGCTTGGCGAAGCTGCCGTTATAGCGGCTAATCCCAGTTTATTTTCGCCACAAAAAAGCACAGGAGCCACAAACATTTGGTTGATCAAAATGTTTGTGGCTCCTGTGCTTTTTTGCGGCGAAAGCCCTTCAGATTTTATGGAAGATGCTGAAGCGCGTGCTGAATCACAGCCTGCGCTTCAGCTAGTTCCGTGCCCACGAGTTCAAGGCGCGGCGGACGTACGCGCGCATTGCCCATATCCACAGCCGCTTGCGCGAGCTTGATGAGTTGCACGAACTTCGGCACCGTGTCGAGCCGCAGCAACGGCAGAAACCAGTTATACAACCGCATCGCCTTTTCGTGTTCGCCTTTGACGGTCAGGTTGAATACGTCTACCGACTCTTGCGGAAAAGCATTGACCAGTCCCGCAACCCAGCCGACCGCGCCGATATGCAAGGCCTCGACAATGCCGTCGTCTACTCCAACTAAAATCGCCAGACGATCTCCGACCAACGCGCGAATCGCCGTGACGCGCCGCGTATCCGTACTCGACTCTTTGACCGCGTGAAAGCTGCTGAATTCCGCCGCGAGTTCGGCAATGTGTTCGGGCAGAAAGTCTGTGCCGTAAGCCACCGGATTGTTGTAAAGCATGCACGAGAGTGGCGTCGCCTTGAACACCGCAGCGACGTGATATTTCATCTCGCGCCAATCGCCCTGGTAAACATAGGGAGGCAACACCATCAGTCCTGCGCAACCCTTCGCTTCGGCGAGCTTGGCTTGCGCAACGGCTTCGGCAGTACTCAACGCCGAAATCGCTGCGACGACGGGCACGCGCGCACCAACCGCTTTTACCAACGTCGCCCAAAGTTCACCGCGTTCCTCAAACTTCAGCGTATTCCCTTCGCCCAAACTGCCCGGCGTCACAATGCCAGTGCAGCCGTGATCTACCATCCAACTCGCATGCCGCGCGATGAACTCGTGATCGAGCGTTAAGTCTTCGTTGAATGCCGTCGTCATTGCGGGCATCACGCCCTGCCATTTCATTGTCATAAGCTGAATCCTCTATTCGTTATTCCCACTATTCGTTATTTTTAGTCACATCACACATTAAGCTCTCAACCCTGACCGGAAAAACCGGCGGGCGTATTGAACTCGCGCCCCAACCCAACAAGACCTCCAACGCCGCGCCGCAAATGCGTCCCTGACAAGCGCCCATGCCGCAGCGCGTATGCAACTTCGCCGAGCGCCAATCGGGTTGCTGTCGCAATTGTTCAAAGGTCACGTCTTCGCAACGACAGGCCAGCGTTTCGCCTCGCGGCAAGCTGATCAATTCATCGCGCAACGCAGCAGCGCGATTGAGCGCGTCAGCAAAGCGAAGTTGCTTGGCGAGTTCGGCAAACAACTGGCGCGCGCTCTCAGGCTTATCAGCGGCGGCGTATCCGGCAATTTGCCCTTCGGCCAGTGAAAGCTCCAACCCGCCGATGCCTGTGATTTCGCCTGCCGCGTAAACCTCCTTCACTGATGTCAGTTGATCTTCGTTCACCATCACGCGGCTATCGCTCACCGCGCAACCCAACAAGTCAGCCAGTTCGAGATTGGGTACGAGATGAAAGCCGCAAGCCAGATAATCGCAATCATAAGCCAGCGTGCGACTGCCGCATTGCATTTGCACACGCTGCAACCGTTCGTCGCCGTGCGCTGAAATCGGCCAACAACTCGTGCGATAAGGCACGAACGCAAGCTCCGTCTTGAGCTTCAAGCCTTGCGTGACTTTCGCAGGCGAACGCAATACCGCAGCGGCAAAGGGCAATAACTGTTTTCGCGCAGCTTGTTCGGCAACCAATAAAACCTGCCCGCCTTGTTGTTTTAGATAAGCCGCTACTGCCAACAGCAACGGCCCTGAACCGGCTACGACGACGCGCTTGCCTGCGATGGGCAGTCCGTTTTTGACCAAGGCTTGCAAGGCTCCCGCACCCATTACGTTGGGCAGCGTCCAGCCGGGGAACGGCAAAAATCTTTCGCGCGCGCCGGTCGCCAAAATCAATTTGCGATAACGATATTCGCGGACGCCCTTCGCCGTTTCAGCCAATAGGCACGCGGGTGCAGGCTGTTGAAAGACGCGCGTGCCGCTGTGAATCGTAAGTTGCGCCTGACCTACGCGCGCGAACCACGCTGCTGCACTCGAAGATTTCGGCTGCTTCACTTCGCCGCGCCAGATGTTGCCGCCCGCGTCGAGGTTGTCGTCCAACACGATGACACGCTTGCCACTTTCGGCTGCGCAACAAGCCGCCGCCAATCCCGCCGGGCCTGCGCCAATCACCAGAATGTCAGTGTCGAATCTTTCAAACATTTGGGCAGTCATCAGTCGTAACTCGCATACCCGGTTCGCAAACAATCTGGCAACTGCGCGCGTGCGCAGCGCCGTTGATCGTCACGCGGCATTCAAAACATACGCCCATGCCGCACAACGGAGCGCGCGCCTCGCCACTCACCGAACGCCGCAACGTCGTCACGTTCGCGCGCAGCACGGCGACCGCGACCGACGTGCCGGCGGCGACGGTAAGGCTTTCGTTATTGATGAATAACGTGATGGTGTCAGTCATGTTGAATAGCGCGCAGGCAGATAAGGTTCAACCGGAATCGCCGAAGCGCGTCCGCACATTTGATCGGCCAGCAGCCGCGCCGTCGCCAACGAAGTCGTAATACCTAAGCCCTCGTGTCCCGTCGCCAGCCATACGTTCTCTTTCGGCACACTCATCGGGCCAATCAGCGGCAGCTTATCGGGCGTCGCCGCGCGAAAGCCCGTCCACACGCGCAACGTAGACAGCTTTGCCAGTCGCGGCATGTATTCCACCGCGCGCTTCAGCATCTTCGTCAGCATTGCTGTATTCACCTCGCGCGATTCGTCGTCGTATTGCCGCGACGAACCGATCAGCAATTGTCCCGTCGCGCGCGGTTGCACGTTGAACGCTACGGAATCAGTCGTCAGCGAATGCGCGCTTTTCAAGTAACCAAGCTCTACGAGTTGATGCCGCACGAAACCCGGATAGCGATCAGTGATGACCAGATGCCCTTTGCGTTTTTTGACCGCAATGCCCAGCGTGAGTTCGGGCGACCAACTGCCCGCCGCGTTGACGATTTGTTTTGCCACGACGCGCGAACCGTCAACAAGCCTTACGCCGTCGCGTTCAAGCGCCACGACGCGCTGGCCTTGTTGCAACACGGCTCCCAACGCCTGCGCGCGTTCAAGCAACCACAGCGCCGCGCACGGCGGATAACTCACCGCGTCATCGTTCACCAACAACGCGCCCGCCAATCCCTCGCGCAAATTCGGTTCAGCTTCAGCCAATTGCTTTGCGTCGAGGATTTCCGCCGCGACGCCACGCGCTTGATAAAACGCCAGCTTGCGGCGCACTTCCTGCATTTCTTCTTCGTCCGCCGCGACCCACAACGTACCGCAGGTTTCATATTCCACTGTGCGCGGCAACACCGGCAGCAACGCCTGCCAAAGCTGTTGCGACAAGCGCGTCAACGCGAATTGCGCCTCGCTGTCATCCATCACCACGATGTGCCCCATCCCCACCGCCGTAGCGCCGCCGCCAATCACATCGCTCTCAATCACAACGACCGACAAGCCCGCTTGCGCAAGTTCATACGCACAAGCCGCGCCCACGATGCCCGCGCCAATGATCGCAACATCAAAAGTGCGGAGTGCGGAGTGCGGAGTGCGGAGTTCAGAAGTTTTGAATGAGTTCGAAAAATCCATCATTAAGCTATTTGGAGCTATTTCTGATTGCAGGAACGAATCAGGTTATCGAAACTCCGCACTCCGCACTCCGCACTCCGCACTCCGCACTCCGCACTCCGCACTCCGCACTCCGCACTCCGCACTC
>JAYSVR010000530.1:0-11259 GCA_043718445.1 Acidobacteriota bacterium
TATTCCGGCGCGGCGAGAATTTCGAAATCATTCAAATCGGTGCGGCGAAATAAATAGCCCGTATATTCCGCCGCCGGTTTGACCGTCACGGTCACGGGCGAAGCCGAATGCAGCCCGACGCCGCTGATGGTGAAAGCCTTGCCGATGGTTGTTTGTAATGCCAAGTCGCTGCGCTCCTCTTGCGGGTTGAGTTTGAACTCATTCTGTCAGCAAGCCGCAAGCCACACTGGTTTGATTCCGTTGAAACGATAAAGTCGTTGATTACGCAACGATAAGCCACGCCCTCATTCGCCATTCGCGCTAAGCCTGTGGCAGTTGCGCGACAACTCCAACCAAAGCTGTGGCGCGCGATCAAACCGTCACTTATAAAAACAAAACGGCTGCTCTCAATCATTAGAGAGAGCAGCCGTTTTGTGATGAAGCCTTCGACCTAATGTCGGGAGGGTTTTACGAATCGAATACGCGACGAACTTTCTTGCGATTCCGTTTGCGCGCGAGTTGCGATTTGAGGCGAGCTTTCTCGCCGGGCGGAATGAAGAAGGCGTGACGTTTAACTTCACGAATGATGTCTTCGGTTTGTACTTTGCGTTTGAACCGGCGCAATGCGCTTTCCATCGTTTCGTTATCACCGAGCTTTACTTCTGCCACTTTAATTTCACCTCGCTTCCCGTGCTTAAAATATGCCGTTTTACCGGGCTGCCGAACGCAGGCCGCCAAAACGAAGCGCGGAGAGTAGGCGACGGGGTGAAGTGAGTCAAGGCGCGTTTCATCGCACTTGGGCGAGCGGCGAAGCAGTCGGCGAAGGCGCAGCAAACGGCAACGCTTTGCTCTCAATTAACGCCCCGCCTTCTTTGACGACATACAATTGATTGGCCGTCCAGCCTGTGAATTTATCTGTCTTTCCCGAAGGCCATACGATTTCGACTGATTCAACTTTGTCGTTTCGTCCCAAACCAAACGTGAGCGGCAATTCGCTTTGCGAACAATAACTCGAACCGCTCTTAACCATTTGCCATTGCTTGCTTCCGTCGGCCAGCGTGAGTGAAACCTTCGCGCCGATGCCGTCACGATTGGCTTTATCGCCGAGCGTCTTGATGCGTACGAACCGCGCCTGATTGCCGTTGTCGTTTTTGAACAGATAAGCCGGGCCGCCATTCGTCGTGACTAATACGTCTTGATCGCCGTCGTTGTCGTAATCAGCATAAGCCGCACCGCGTGCGACGATGGGTTTCGCAAATGGCTTCCCGGCTTTTTTCGTAGCCTCAGTGAACTTGCGCTTGCCTTCGTTGTGAAAGAGTTTCGGAGCCATCGCGTAAGTGATCTTGGGTTGCACCTTGTTGATGTCATCGGCGACGTGTCCGTTGGCGAGAAAGATGTCGGGCTTGCCGTCTAAATCGTAATCGAAAAAGAAAAGTCCAAACGTCAGCGACAACAACGTCGCTTGTCCCAACGTAGACGACCCGGCTTCGTCAATGAATAAACCCGTCGCGCCTTCGTTGTGATAAACGCCGAGCATCTCGTTCGAGAAATTGCCGATGATAAGGCTGGGATAACCCGACCCGTCGTAATCAGCGAAGTCGGAACCCATCCCCGCGCGGGCTTTGCCTTCTTCGCTAAAGGCTACGCCCGCCGTCACGCCCGATTCGGTGAACGTGCCGTTGCCGTTGTTTTTATAGAGCTTGTTCGGTTGCGTATCGTTCGCCGCAAACACATCAGGCCAGCCGTCTTTGTTGTAATCAGTGATCGCCACGCCCATCACTTTGCTGGTCGGGTCGAGCATTCCGGCGCGTTCGGTTACGTCTTCAAACTTGCCGCCGGTGTTGTGATAAAGACGCGGGCTGGAGCCTTTATAACTTTCGGGCGTGCAATAACTTTTGTTCGTACCGTCCAGCGTGCAATGCAAATCCTTTTCGATTTGCCAGTCAACGTAATTGCCGACGAACAAATCGAGTCGTCCGTCTTTGTCGTAATCGAACCACGCCGCCGCCGTCGAAAAAGCCTTGTCGCCATCCAAGCCCTGCTTCGCCGTAACGTCAGCGAACTTGCCGCCGCCTTGATTGCGGAACAAATAGTTTTGTCCGAGCGCGGTGATAAAAATATCTGTGTTGCCGTCGTTGTCATAATCACCAATCGCCGCGCCCATGCCATACATCGGCTTGGCGAGTCCGGCGGCGACAGTCACATCGGTGAACGTACCGTTTTGATTGCTGTGATAAAGCGCCATCACGCTCTTACGTTTTTTGGGAGCGTCGTTGAAATCCATCGAATTGACGAGCAGCGCGTCCTGCCAGCCGTCGTTGTCGTAATCCAACCATGCGCAACCTGAGCCGGTAGTCTCAGGCAAATACTTTTTGCCGTAAGCTCCGTTGTTGTGACGAAAGCGAATGCCCGCCGCTGCTGTCACGTCGCTGAACGTTACGTCGGCAAATTTCGCAGCCAACGGCGGCAAGTTCACTGGCATCGCCAACGTCGCGGGCGTCGCTGTCGCGCTCGCTTCAGGCGCAGCGGTTTGCGTTGATGAGGCAACCGGTTGATTGCCATTGGTCGGGTTAGCGGGCGCTTGCGGTTGTTGGCACGCGCTCAAGGTCAGGGCAGCTAAAAAGACAAGAATCGTTTTGTAAGTCATGGAGTTTGAAAAGTAGAGCGACCATTCCAAGTTGCTCTGGTTTCCGCAATCGTTCGCCATTGATGTCATGAACAACCTGGAAAGGTTGTTCTACTTTTCCAAAGCATAGGGGCAAGCGAACCGTCCGATTTGCAACACCGCACGTCCCGTACCCGGCGGCGTAATCGTCAGCGACCGAATCGGCCCCGTAGTCGAACCACGTTTGGCTTGCGCCGTACCGAGCGGCTTGCCCGTCGCGGCCTGATAAAACGTGATTTCGAGCGTTTCATCATCGGCGCGGCGATAACCGAATACGTAATCGCCCACGGGCAAAGTTGCTTCGCCGATGCGCAGCGGCGCTTGCACGATCAGGTAATGCGAATACTTGCCGTGCGCGGCGTAACCCGCCGTGATCAAAACTACGCCTGCGATGAAACGGCCTTTGCCGTCGGTCACACCGGCGATAGTTTGCGCATCGGTTTCGATGCGTTCTTTTTCAACCGGCGCGCGGTCAGGGATGGCTGCGGCGAGTTCTTTTGTGCGCGCCACGCGCCACGCGGAATCAGGCGCTTGCGCCGCAGCCATCAAAGTGAAAGCGAAAAATAGACTAAAGAAAATCCCAAAGAAAGTCCCAAAGAAAGTAATAATACGCATAATTGGAAAACTACCACGCTGGATAGTCCGCGCGCGAATCTGCGCGCCGCCTGCCATCGAAAAAAGGGCTTGTCCACTACCCCCTTTTACAGTATCTTCCGCGCCGTTGAATCAAATCCTGCTGATACGACCCATCTGGAAACGCCCTTCCTTTAAGTACGGCAATTAACTCAACTTTTACGCACTATGGGGATAGCTTATCCCTGCCAACCCCGACTTTAACTTCACTGGCTTCGACCGATTGCGACCTAACGCCTCTTGAAAGCAATCTGTTGAAAAACACCTAAAGGCAACCGCGATACGCCTATCGCGCGTCTGTGCGTGCGTAAACCCAACCCATTGACACATCTTATTTTCGGTGCCTGGCCTGACGCTGCTCACTAGATACCAGCAAGGACAGACACTCCACCATTTTGTATGAGGAGAAGTTTTCAATGAAAAAGCAGACTTTACTGCCTGACCAACTAACTGCGGGCGGTCAAACTACCACGACTGAAACGAAACCCGCGCGCGCCGCCAGTCGCCGCAAATTTCTCGGCTCGGTCAGCGGAGCCGCCGCCGCCACATTGACCGCGACCGCCATCGCGCCCGCAGCGCAAGCGCAATTCAACCCCGGCCCGAAACCGGCTTGCGACGAACCGTTTTTCCCGCTCGGTTACGAACCGCCCTCAATGGCTTCGAACCGTTACATGAAAGCGTATAAGTGCCGCACCGCCGCCGCCAAAGTCGCACGCGAACGCCGATTGGTTTACCACCAAAACAACGGCGATGAGTCGCGCTATGAAAACTGGATCGGCAGCTACAGCAAAGGCCTGCCGCACAACCAACTCGGCGAAGTCGAACGCGAAGCTTATGCCACGCTCGTGCGCGCCCGCGAAGGCAATAGCCCTCAACTATATGAACAAATCACGCTCGGCCTCGGTCGCAAGCTGACCAGTCCGCAAGCCGGACTGGCGATGGACTTGCAAGGCCCCGATTCGCATCACGTCACGCTGCCGCCCGCGCCTACGTTCTCAAGCGCCGAAGAAGCCGGTGAAATGGTCGAGCTTTACTGGATGGCGTTGTTGCGCGATGTCGGCTTTCACGAATACGACACTCATCCGTTAGTGGCCGCCGCTTGCGACGAAATCAGCCAGCTCAACGACTTTCGCGGCCCGCGCGCCGATGGTCGCGTGACGCCGCAAACGCTCTTTCGCCTTAACGTACCCGAAGACACCAACGGCCCGTGGATGTCGCAATTCCTGCTTCAGAATTTTTATTTCGGCGCGAATTTTTTCTCAAACAAGATGAGAACCACGCCCGCCGGCCAGGAATTCATGACCAGTTATGCCGACTGGCTGACCGTGCAAAACGGCGGCGTACCGCAATCCATCGCTTACGATCCCGTGTTGCGTTATCAGCGCAACTTGCGCGACGTAGCCGAATGGGTTCACGTAGACGCGCTCTATCAGGCTTATCTGCAAGCCGCGTTGATCTTGATGGGGCAAGGCGCTCCGCTTGACGGCGGTTTGCCGTTGGCAAATTCAAAGACCCAGTTGCCTTTCGCGCAATGCGGCGGGCCGCACATTCTGAGTCTCGTCACCGAAGTGGCGACGCGCGCCCTCAAGGCCGTGTGGTATCAAAAATGGTTCGTTCACCATCGGCTGCGCCCTGAGGCTTTCGGCGGTCGCGTACACAATCACATCACGAATGCGGCGCGTTATCCGATTCACGGCGACGTGTTGAATTCACGCGCCGTGGCTGAGACGTTCTCGCGCTTCGGCACTTATCTGTTGCCGCAACCTTTCCCCGAAGGCAGCCCGACGCATCCGTCTTACGGCTCAGGCCACGCGACGGTCGCGGGCGCGTGCGTGACAATTCTCAAGGCGTTCTTCGACGAAGACGCGATTGTTAAAAGTCCGGTCGTGCCCAACGCTGACGGCACTGAACTCGTCCCGTATGTCGGTGAACCGCTGACCGTGCGCGGCGAGTTGAACAAGGTCGCGCGCAACGTCGCCAATGGCCGCAACGGCGCGGGCGTGCATTGGCGCACCGACGCCATCGAAGGCATGAAACTCGGCGAAACCGTCGCAATCGGCATTCTCGAAGAGCAAAAGGTCACTTATAACGAAGACCTGGATATGACCTTCACCAAGTTCGACGGCACGCGGGTCACGATCTAGTTCGCCGCTACAACTTTTTTCAAACAATCTGCCGCGCGTTGAAATAAATCTTCAACGCGCGGCTTTTTACTTTAGCGGGATGAAACCCCTGGGCGAGCGCCCTCTGTCATTCGAATCACCAAACCGTTCGCCAGCGACACAGAAGAACGCCCTCTCCTTTGTCTCTGTTTTGTGCGAACGACTTTCACTGGCATTCGTCTGACAGAGGGCTACTCACCCAGGGCTTTCAGCCTGCCGCTGATTACGCCTCAACGCGCACCCAGCGTATAGACCTCCGTGTCGGGGTGATAAATCTTCCAGTCAAACCAATAATCTTTCAGCACCTGAATCTTAGTCAGTTGCTTGCCCGCCAATGCACCGCTCACCGCTGCGCCGCTGAAATCCCACACCGTAGCTGTCTCGGCATCTACCAGTTGCAAAGGCTTCGTATCGGCTTTGACTAAAAATTCGAGCTTTCGGCCATCAACCGTACTTTCAAACGCGCGCACCGATTTGTCGTCATCGCCCATCACGATGAAGACGGGCTTACCGCCGACGTTGTCTAAAATCAATCGCTGCTTTTGCAGGTCGTTGACCGGATAAGCCATCGCCTTGCCGCTGACCACGATGCCTGCGATTAGCGTACGCGGTGCGAATTGGTCTCCTTCTTTGACCGGCGTCACGACCGGAAACTTGGCGTATTCCTCTTCCCAATTCGCCGCTTCATATTTGGCTTGTACGCGCTCATCCGGTCGCAACACGCGGCCTGACGGATGTTCGCGTTTGAATACGGCAAACGAAATTTCGTCGCTGTAAACCGGCGCGAGCTTTTTGCCTTTCAGCGGGCCGTGCAACGCTTCGCCTGAAACCTGTTGCCACCACGAACCAGTTTCTTCATCGCGCATGATGAAGTTCTGATTGTTGATGCCCGCCAGATGAAAGGTCAGCCGCTTGCCGTCAACCACTGATGACCACACCAGACCGGTGTGACAGAGCGTTCAATAAGTCGCCGTGATCGGCTGGCCTCCGACCACATCGTTGACGATGTGGTGATAGGCCATTTGCCTGACCGGATAAGCCGCTACTTGGTTGTTGAGCGCGACCGTCATCACCATCTCGTTGTCGGCGACGGATTTCGTATCGCTGATCGAAGCGTAAGCCGCATTCGGCAGCGGATTGAACATCCACTCAAAATGATTCTGCCGCGCAAACCACGTGACGGTGGCAAGCGGCACCAACAGCACGAACATCATCGCGCGTCCGTACCAACGCGCGCCGCGCCAGAGCTTCAAGCACAACGCCACAAATACAATTGCCGCCAACGCCGTCACCCACGGTGCCCAACTGCGCAGGCGATAAGACCATTCGACGCCCGCCGCCGATTGCGCCTTGAACGGCATAATCGTGAAGGTCGGAATGGCGATGATGACAACCGCGACAATCGTGGTGGTTATCGTCGCCAGCCATAACCAACGTCTTGCAGTGTTGCTCATAAGGGAAATCCGTAGCGTAACCTGCCGAGGTTGCGCCGCTGCTACAATTAGCCCGATGCAAAAGCAACGCAACTTCGGCAAGTTGCGCTACCGTCGCCGCTTTATTTTTTGCCTTTTAGTGGACGCACTTTCTCAAAACTCTGCCCATAAGTTTCAAGATATGTTTTGATGGCTTCGTCTTCCGAAGGCAACCGCAAGCCGTCGGTGAAGCGGTTCATATAAGCGAAGTTGCCGCATTGCAGCAGCACTTCGAGCGCACCTTGCGGCGTGAATTCTTTGACCAGCGCGTCGTAATCAGCCTTGGTCAGTTTCGCGGGTTCACTCGTAATCTTGCGGGCGAATGTCACCGCCGCCATTTCGCGGGGCGTAAGCTGACTATCGTCTTTCGCCATTGCCATGAGTTTCGTGTGATCAACGTTGAGTCGGCGCAAGCCTTGCACCTGATGCAACGTTCAATAACGACACCCGTTGAGCATCGAGATGGCGAACGATACGTGCAACTTGATCTCGCGGCTCACGCTGTTGTAATCGCGCGAAGTCGTCGTAAAGCTGCGCCACGCTTTCGTCACATCGGGTACGAGCAAAAACGCGCGTTGCGAATTGGCGATGCCAATGCCCAAGCCTTGCGGATTGCGCGCTTGCGCCGCCGCATTCGCCTGCGTTTCCGCCGCCGCTTGCATCAACTCATCCGACACGAGCGCGATGCGCGCGGCGGGCGCGTCATATTTCGCCGCCGTGATTTTAGCGACCGGCTCGGCCAGCGCCCACGACTCGACCGGCAGATTCGCGCCTTCGCAAAACCGCAGGAAGTAATTCATGAACGCCGTCGTCATCGTCAGTTCGACCAGTTGCGCGTCGTTAAACCAGACGCGCGCTTTTTGAAACTCGGCATCGGTCAGCAAGCTGATGTCGCGCGTCAGCAATTCGGCGTACCGCAACGCGGCCTGTTCGCTGGCATTGAGCGCAGCGAGTTCGTTGACGTTCAACGCCGCCAATACTTTTTGCCCGTTGCTCGAAGCACGCAACAACCGTTGCAAATGAATCGCCGGATAGGGGCTGCCATAAATTTGCGCAATGCGCAGCCCCATCGCCATCTTGGTTTCGGGCGCAATCGTGCCGCCGTAAAGATAAGTCTTGAACGTCGCCGCAAAAGGCTTCGCCGCTTTGGGCAGCAACGCAAAGGCGCGCACGTAATTCGGAATGCGTCCCGTTTCAAGCAGGTCAGCGCCATTGATGAAATCGGCGTTGTCTTCAGCCAGCGGAACGTTGGATTGGATACTGCGTTTTGATGTAGCGGCTTCGTTCAACGTGTTGAGCGAAGTCACCGATTGCGCCAAAGCCACTGCGCAAAACATCGTGAGAGTGAATAGACTCGTGATCAGTGTTTTCATAACGATTCGAGGTGATGAGTTTCAGGCAAGGGCGAGAACTAAAATCTTCCATTCTCAATTCTTCATTCTCAATTCTTTGACAGAAGAAAACGTTGCGGCAGGTTTCTCACTGTCAAAGAATTGAGAATGAAGAATTGAGAATGGAAGATGCCAGCACGTTTCCCTGCCGGTCGTAAACGATCTCGTTTATTAAAAAATGAACCGCGCGCCCAACTGCACCGTGCGCGCGTCGAACGCCAACGTAGACTTGCCGAAATTCGCCAATGACAAATCTGCGTTGGGCAGATAGAGATTGACGTTATTCAGGACATTGAAGCCTTCGATGCGCAGTTGCAGTTGTTTGCCTTCGCTCACTTTGAACGTCCGCGCGAGCGATAAATCAAGCGCCGTGTATTGCGGCCCGCGAAACGTATTGCGTCCGAGCGAGCCTGATTTTCCCGCCTCAGGTGCCTCAAAGATTCTCGCGGGAAACAGTCCTTTGAGAAAATCGTTGCGGCTAAACGATGAAGCCACGTCGCCCGCCTTCGGAGCATTCGGACGATCATAAAATCCGCCACCGACTGCGCCGCCGCCGCCGTCACGGTTGTAATCGCCGCCCGCCGTCGCAGCCGCGCCGTTCCAAACCGAAAACGGACGACCTGATTGTTGGGCGAAAATCGCCGCGACCTGCCAACCATTCGCAACGGCGGAAAGCCACTGGCTGCCGCGCGTCACATTGGGCAGCCACATCAATTGCGTAGAGAAACGATGCGGAATGTCGAACAGCGAGCGTCCGCGTTCGCAACGCAAACAGTCAATATCCACCGCGCCTTTGCCCGGCTCAGAGTTGTCGGCAAACTGCCCTGACGAAGTGTCTGACGAAGTGTCCAACCATTTCGACCAACGGTAATTGGCTTGCACCGAAAACTGTTTCGACAGGTTACGGCGCACCTCGAGCGTCGCCGCGTGATAGCTCGAATCAACGCCGTTCGTCACAAACAACAGCGTACTGAAATTCGTATTGATGCGGTCTTCGCGTCCGTCGAGCAGGTCGCCCGCGAAACGATTCACGTCGTCAATGCGCTCGAGATTGACGCCGCGCGTACCGTTATAACCGGCTTCGACGATCCAGCCTTGCCACACTTCGCGTTGCAGATTCAAGAACCAGCTTTGGCTGTATTGCGTCTTGATCGTAGGGTTCACGACAAAGCCCGTCGGACGAATCGCAGCCTGTCCCGCAGGTGTATTGACGCCGCCTTGCGCGTTCAAGCCGCGCGCGAAATCTGAATTGAACGGTACGGGAATGCCGTAAAGGATGCGCGTGCCGATCTTGTTTATCGGTTGCACTACGCCTTGCAAGGCATCGGGTGGCAAAGCCCGCGCGCCTGAAATGGATTGGCCGTGATGCGGTTGATAGGCCAGACTGAAACCCGCGCGAATCGCCGATTTGCCATCGCCAAACGGATCGAAAGCCAAGCCGATGCGCGGCGAGAAATTGGTTTTCTGCGGCGCATACAAACGAGTGACGCGCGTCAGACTCGCGGTGGCAAGACGTTCACGAAAGTTGCTGCCTTGTCCTAAAACTAAAGACGACAAGCGGCCTTCGCGTTCGCTCACGGTGCCGAAATAGTCGTGGCGCAAGCCCAAATTCAGGTTGAGCTTTGACGTGACTTTCCAATCGTCCTGAAAGAAAAAACCGGTCTCGTGTTGAACAAAATAGCGCGGGAAGTTCGCGCGTTCGCCCGTGTTCGGATTCACCGTCAGCGTCTGGCGAAACGGCTGATCGATGATGAAGCTGGCGATGCTCGTGAACGTAAACGAACCCGCATCGGGCGCGGCAAGGGAAAGGCCCTTGAACAAGCGGCGATATTCACCGCCCACGCGCAACGAATGTTTGCCGCGATCCAGCATCAGCACGTCGCGGAATTCATAAGTGCGAATCTTTGACGCGCTGTTAAAGAAATCGCCCCAGCCCGCCGTAAAACCCGTCACGGTAATTTGCGGCACGACGGCATCGTCATTGCCGCGATTGGTCGAGATCGTTTGAAAGGCGAAGCGCGCATCGTTGACTGCGCGATTCATCACTTTCGTATAACCAATGTTCGTATTGGAAAACTTGCCCGCATAAGCGCCTTTCATGCCGCGCATCACGCGGCCCAGTCCGGCTTGCGCGACCGAGCCGCTCGAACCGCCGTTGTTGTCGGCCTGATCTTCATAGATATAGCGCGTATAAATTTTGTCTTTGCCTTCGTTGAACGAATGATCTAGACGACCGAGATATTGATTGAAGCGAGTAAAATCGTTGATCGTCGTGAACAGCGTTCCATTCGTAGGAATGAATTGCCCAGCACCCACACTCAAGCAATTGTTGCTCGCGGCGGTGCAAGCCGCTACGACCTGCGGCGCAGGCGCGGCAAACGTCGTGAGCAAACGATTGGCGATGCTGTTGGGCGCGGTGCGCGTGACGTAATCGCGCAGTTGCGGCGTCTCGACTTGAAACGAACTCGCACGTCCGGCGGCGTTGCGCGTGCCTTCATAACTGCCGAAGAAAAACGTCCTGTCACGAACGATGCGTCCGCCCATGTTGCCACCGAACTGATTGAAGACTTGCGGAGGCCGACTGCTCGCAAAAAAGTTGCGCGCGTTGAGCGCCGCGTTGCGATGGAACTCCCACAAGCGACCGTGAAATTCATTCGTACCAGTTTTGGTGCGCAGGTTGATGACGGCTCCGTTGCCGCGTCCGAACTCAGTCGAAAAGTTATTGGTTTGAATCTGCACTTCTTCGACGGTCTCGATGCTCGGCACGATGGCGGGTTCGCCTGAATTGTTCGAGTTGGAATTCATCGCGCCGTCCAACACGTAATTGTTCCCGCGATAACGATTGCCGTTCACGGTGACGACCGGCGAGCTTGACAGCTTGGTCGAGTTCGCCGCGCCGGGGATGAACGTCGCGCCCGCGCTGAGTTTGGTCAGTGCGAATACGTCGCGTTGCGGGA
>JAYSVR010000054.1:0-8146 GCA_043718445.1 Acidobacteriota bacterium
GGCGTTTGACGCTTCGACCACGAGTTCGACCGAATCGCTGGTCGAGTTGCGCAGCGGCCCCGCCCGCATCGCCGCTTATTGGAACGACCTCGACGCGCGGGCTGCCGCGACCACGGGCGACAGCGGCATTTACATTCAACGCGCCAGCGACCGCGTAACCATCACGTGGCACAACGTCAGCGATTATGCGGCGAATTTGCGCGACGTGACGCCGGGCGTTCATCGCTTTCAGGTCGTGCTGTTCAGCAACGGACAAATCCTCTTGAGCTACCCGCAAGTGCAACTCACGGCGAATGCGCTGGTCGGTGTGAGTCCCGGCTCGGCGTTGACGACGCCGACGCTGGTCAATTTGAGTGCCGCGCCGACGAACATATTCAATCGCGCCTTTGCCGAATTCTTTTCGCTCAATCCGGGCATTGACGAACTGGCCGTAGTCAAAACGTTTTACACGACCCATCCGAACCGCGACACCTATGATTTTATTTACGTGATGACCGACTTCGATTACGACCTGGCAGGTTCGCAAACGAGTTACCTGCCCGTGCGCAACGAGATTCGCGGCATCGGCCTGCCGGTCTTCAACAACGATCCGAATAACACGTTGGGCACGACGCGGCTGCAAGGCGTCATCAGCCTGAGCAACATTCGCACGCTTTATCCTGACTTGCCCACGACGCGGGCGTTGGGCGGATACCACACGCTAAGTTTAATGCTGCAACAAACTGGTCGGCGCTGGCTGGCCGGGACGCGTTACAGCGGCGGCGATGCGAGCTTGCTGTTGGGACGCGACGAAGGCTTTTGGAATACGTTTATGCACACGCCCTCGGTGTTGGATCATCCAGCAGCGCGGCGTTCGTCGGTGATGGAAGGCAACCTGTGGACGGATTATCAAGACGGGCGCTTTGCTTCGAGCAGTTTGGCCGACGGCTTTTCGCTGCTCGATCAATACCTGATGGGTTTGCGCACACCCGCGCAAGTGCCTGACAGTTTCGTCATCACGAACCCCACCGCACCCGCCGGCGTAGACCGCGCGTTCGGCGTACGCCCCGATCTGGTCGTCAGCGGCACGCGACAAAACGTCAGCCTCAATCAAATCATACAGGTCAACGGCAGCCGCTGGCCTGAACGCGCCAATGCGCAACGCCAGTTTCGCGCGGCCTTCATTCTCGTCACGCAAGACCCGGCGCAAACCGATGCGACGATTGCGAAAATCACGCGCACGCGGCTGGCGTTTGAAAGCTATTTCGCGCAATCAACCGATTATCAGGGCAGCATCATTACGGGGTTGAGCGAACAGAACGCTTCGCTCGTGGTGGCTTCGGCTTCGGCAGCTAACTATAAGAAATGTATCGCGCCCGGCGAAATCACGGCGCTCTTCGGTACGGGTCTCGCCAATGCCACGGCAACGGCGCGCGCACTGCCGCTGCCGACGTCACTGGCCGACGTGAACGTATTCGTGGACGGAGTTGCTGCGCCGCTTTATTTCGTATCGCCCACGCAAATCAATTTTCAGGTTCCGCGCAACATCAAATACCAAACCGTTTCGCCCGGCCACCAATCGGCGACGGCGCTGATCGAGGTTTATCTGAACGGCAAACTCATTCGCACCGGCCCGATACAAATCGCTTTTGCGACACCGGCGATTTTCACCGTCAACGCCAGCGGCTCTGGCGCAGCGGCAGCCCTTGATGCGATTCGTTATACGCACGCGCCGTTTGACTCACGGCAGGCCGACGGTTCGCCGAACATCCTCGCGGTTTATGGCACCGGCCTCGGCTGGGACGTGACCGACAACAACGGCAACGTAGCGGGCAGCGTCACAGCGACATTTAACGGCACGCCGGGCCAAGTGCTTTACGCCGGACGCGCGCCGGGTTTTGCCGGACTCAATCAATTCAATATTCAATTTCCGGCGGGGCTGTCAGCGGGTACTTACGCGCTGGTCGTCGCCCGCAACGGCATTGCCAGCAGTCCGGTGAGCGTGACGGTGAAATAAAATAGCTGCGAAAAAAAAGAGCCGCTGAGGTTTTCATAAATCTCAGCGGCTCTTTTTTTGTGACTAGCTTAATTACCAATTAGTTACGAACGAATATCAGCTAGAAAAGGTAACTTCGCACGATAGTCAGTGACGTGTGCCAGGCTGATTTCAGCACTGATAATAATTTCTTGCGCTCCGGCTTCGGCGATAATTTCGCCGCTGGGATCAATAATTTGGGTGCATCCCGGATAACTAAAGTTCGGATCGCTGCCGCAACGATTTACGCCAATCACATAAGCCTGATTTTCGATAGCTCGCGCTTTGAGCAAGGCTGTCCAATGCGAAATGCGCGTGCCCGGCCAACTGGCAATTACCGTAATCAGGTTGGCTCCGCGTTGCGTCGCGGCGCGAAAAACTTCAGGAAAGCGCAAGTCGAAGCAAATAAACGGCGATACCGAAAAACCCTGCCAGTTAAAAATAACCACGTCGTCGCCCGCTTCATAATTCGCCGCTTCGCCGCCGTAAGTAAATGGATGCAACTTACAATAACGCGCGACTAACTCGCCTTGCGGGTTGTAAGTGTGCGACTCGTTACGGCCTTTGCCGTCTTTGCCGTTTACCACCACTCCTGCCATTAAATAAATGCCGAATGAGCGCGCGGTTTCAGCTAAAAAGTTTTGCGTAATCCGTTCAGCGGCATCGGAAGTCACCGACGGCCTCATCGTATCGAACCCGGTGGCAAACATTTCGGGTAACACGACCAAGCTGCCCGCTGCAAAATCGGCGCGTTCAAATAACGCACGAACGCGGGCGTGATTGGCGGCTTTATCTTCCCAGACAATGTCGGTCTGACAGGCATAAACTCTCATGCGTTTAATAACTCCTTCGCTCGTTTAATTTCGCGTTGCACTTGTTCGGGTGCAGTCCCACCCGTCGTATTTTTCCCAGCCAAACAGGCTTCGAGCGAAATGGCTTCGAATAAATCCTGCTCAAAGATCGGCGTGAACTGTTTATATTCTGCCAGCGAAAGTTGCTGTAACTCAAGCCCGCGCGCAATCGCATAAACCACGATCTTGCCGATGGCGTCGTGCGCCTTGCGGAATTCCATGCCTTTGCGCACCAGATAATCAGCCAGGTCGGTCGCGTTGGTGTAATCGCTGATCGCCGCCTTAGCCGCCCGCGCCGTATTGAATTCGATGTTACGCAACACCGTGGCAGTTACTTTTAAGCTACCGGCCAAACTGTCCAGCGTGTCGAATAAAGCTTCTTTGTCTTCCTGCAAATCTTTGTTATAGGCCAGCGGCAATCCCTTAATCATCGTGAGAAAACCCATCGCGTGGCCGAAGATACGCGCCGCTTTGCCGCGAATGAGTTCCAGCGAATCAGGGTTTTTCTTTTGCGGCATCAGGCTGCTGCCCGTCGAAATCGCATCCCCTAACTTTATAAAACCGAATTCCTGCGAAGCATAAAGAATTAAATCTTCAGCCAAACGTGACAAATGCATCATCGTCATCGCGGCTACGTTGACGAATTCGAGTTGATAGTCACGATCACTAACACCATCAAGGCTGTTGTGCGTCACGTCGGCGAACCCAAGTTGTTCTGCCATCCACTCGCGGTCTACGGGAAAGTTAGTGCCCGCCAGCGCGCCCGAACCGAGCGGCATGACGTTCACGCGCTTGCGCGTGTCGCGTAACCGTTCGCGGTCGCGTTGCAGCATTTGAAAATACGCCATTAAAAAATGAGCGAATAAAATCGGCTGGGCTTTTTGCAAGTGCGTGTAACCCGGCAAGGCATCGTTAGGGTAACGTTCGGCTAATTCAATTAAGGCTACTTGCACGTCGCGGAATAATAAATCCAGCGCATCTATTTCGCTGCGCAAAAAAATTCGCGTAGCCACCGCCACCTGATCGTTGCGGCTGCGTCCGGTGTGTAACTTGTAACCGGTTTGCCCGATGCTTTCGACGAGGCGGGCTTCGATAAAACTGTGTACGTCTTCGGTGCTGAAAAATTTCGGGTCGTTGAGCGAAGCCGGATCGGCATATTTAATCGCAATCTGCCGCAAGCCTTTGACCATCGTGTCAACTTCGCTTGATTGCAGCACGCCCGCGCGCCCCAAGCCTTGCGCGTGTACCGCACAAGCCATCAGGTCGGCTTGTAACAAGCGTCGATCAAAGCGAAAGCTCGCGTTGTAATAAGCAAAAAACTCATCCGTCTTTCCGGTAAATCGCCCACCCCAAAGATTCATAATTGGTTGTCGGTTGTCGGTTGTCGGTTCGCAGAAACAGTTCTAACAGGTAAACAAACGAGGCAGCGAACCGACAACCGACAACTGGCAACCGACAACTATTTTGTCTTTTTAATAACGTAAGTTTGTAGGTAGCGAACGATCAAATTCGCTTCGTCAGACGCCGTTGCCCCAGGCAGCGGCGCGAAATAATAATTGCGGCGTTGCATGCCTTGCATCGTAATCAGCGGCGAAGAAGAAGAACGCTCGATGCTGCGCATTTGCACGCCGTTGAAAGAAAACAAAATCTTGCTGGCGTCGGTGGGATCAGCCATCAGCGCCCGCCCGTCGTATAAACGCAACCAGGCAATTTTGACTTCGCGCCATTCCAGCAATTCGCCTTTGCGTTTGGGAGCTACGCCGGTTCCGTCGTAATTGACTTTGAATTGTGCCGCGCCGCCCAGACTCACGGCTCGTTCATAGTGATAAGCCGCTTTTTCCGCGTTCGGTTTATGGTACTGATAAATCACGCCAAGTAACTCAAACGCGCCAGGCCGTTTGGGATCGTCAGCGGCCAGTTGTTCTAACTGTTTGGCGGTAACTTCGACGTTAGACGGGTCTTCGGCCTTGAAAGCGCGGGCGGCTTTTTCGAGCGTCGCCAGATAAGCGGCTTCGACCATACCGGCACGGACTAACTTGAGCGAATAACTGCCCGTGGCGAGCTTGCCTTCACTGGCGTTGAGAATGCGTACGCGATATTCGCCGTCAACCGGTAACGTAGCGCCCGCCGTGCCAAGCTTGTAATCGCCCGATTGCAGGTCTTTGGTCAGCATTAACTCCGCGCCCGTCACGTCATAAAATAACAACGACAGCGCCGGGTTATCCGCCTGAAATTGCAGCGTAAATAAATCAGACGCCTTCCCGTTAAAAATATATTCGTTGTAATAGCTCCCCGCCCGGTTACGGCCTGAGTTACGTTCATCCAACCCGGCTTGCACCAGTTGGTTAAAACTGAGCGCCGGTTGTTGTGCGGGTTTGCGCTCTGGCGTTCTGACGCGCGGTTCTTCTTTGACTACCGGCGCAGGAGTCGGCGTAGCCGTTACACCAGTTTTAGGTTTGGTCGTAGTAGCTTTCGGTTTGGTAGTAGTAGCAGGCGAGGTTTTCTTTTTCCCTGGTACGGGTAAGTCGCCGCTGCCTTGCGCGTAGCTTTTAGCTATCGTGATGGGAGTTATTGTGCTGGCGAGCAGAAGTAACACGCACCAACTCGCCCGGCGAAATAAAAGTATGTTTTTCATGTCACCTCTCATCTCAGCGTTTGGGTCAACGTTTCGGCACATCCTGAGCGGTGCGAAAGCCGGTTTGCGTGTAATCAGCGTCGCTTTCGTCCGGCCAGTCACTAATGGTCGCAGGCCAGCCGCGCCGATAGGTCGAAGTAATTTGTTTAGGCAAGCCGCTATAAGAACCGCCCCGAATTACTTTTAAGTTCAGATAACCTTCCAGCACTTTAAGCGTCGTGCCTTCATAACCTTGATAATCGCTATCCGTCCATTCCCAGGCGTTGCCCGCAAGATCGAATACGCCAAAGCGGCTTTTGCCGATGCCGAATGAACCGACGGGTTGCAAGCGGCGCTTGTCTTTATCGTCATCGGCGGCGTTGGCATGTCCGGGCTGCCAATCATTCCCCCACGGATAAATACGCCCCTCAGGCCCGCGCGCGGCGAACTCCCACTCTTCTTCGGTGGGCAGGCGACGCTGCTTCCACGCGGCGTAATCGCTGGCATCGCGCCAGTTCACATCGGTGACGGGCAGGTTTTCAGTGCCGGGGATAGGAATGCGGCCTTTCCACGAAGGCGGCGATAAATGATCGAGATTCGCCGCGAGAAAGTCGGCGTATTGCAACACCGTGACTTCAGTCATCTCTAAATAAAACGGCGCGACCGCGACCTTGTGCGAAGGGCGTTCGTTCTCTTCGCCGTCTTCGCGTCCGATGACGATTTCGCCGCCGGGAATCAAGACCATATCTTCGGGCGGCAATACGTTAGCGGCGGGGGCCATCGTTGGCGAAGCCTGGGCGACCACCGGCGTAGGCGTGGGTTGCAAACGCTTTTCGCTGTTGTCTTGCGTGACGACCGACCAGAGCCACGCGCCGCCGGTAAGTAACACGGCGATTATTCCGACTAACAAAACTACCTGTGAAGCCGAGCGACGTTTTTTGAACTTGCCGGTTTCTTGCGTGTTGGGTAACTCAACCAACATACCGCTATGACCGGTGTTACCGTTTTTCACCGCTTCGGCGGACGCAACTGGCGCAGGCGTTGTACCCAAAGCTCTGGTTTCGGCATTCGGCGACGCGAGTTGTTTTTGCGCGAATGGATTCGGGCGCGCGGGCGCATTCGGCCCTTCGGGAATCATCGTCGCGTAATCATCTCGCAATTCTGGGCGCGACGTCGTCATGACTTCGGTCAGCGGCGGCAAGTGGTCGGTATGTTCGTGCGTTTTAGGCCGCACTGTGGGAACGTCCCAATCTACCGGTGCAGCAGGTGGAACCACCGCAGGCATTGAACCACTGACCGGCGTATCGCTAATCGAAGTTTGATAGTTGTCTGCCAGCGGCGCTGATTCTGCCGTCGGCGTAAGAATCGCAGTGGCGCTTTCAGAAGTGAGCTGGTTGGTCTCAGCTGCGCGCGGATGCGCTGACAAGCCAGTCAATGTGGGTTGCGCCAGCGTTTGCGTCACGCCACTGGCTTGCAATCCCAGGGCAAAGGCGCGCGCAAATTCAATCATGTTGTCGTAACGGCTCGCAGGCATCTTGGCGAGCGAACGCAGCACGACGGCTTCGATTTCGGCGTGCAAGTCGGGCTGCACGGCACGCAACGGACGCGGCGCTTCAGTAACGTGCTTGATCGCAACGCTGGTCGCGGTCTTACCGGTGAAAGGCATCGCTCCTGTGAGAACTTCATACATCACCACGCCCAGGCTGTATATGTCAGAGCGCGCGTCGGCTTCTTCGCCCTGACATTGTTCGGGCGACATATAGTTGGGCGTACCGATCACCATGCCCGCGTTGGTCAGATTGTTCTGATCACTGGCTTGCGCGGGCGTTGGCGTACTGCCACCATCCAGCACCGTCTCACGCAATTTGGCGATGCCGAAATCTAGAATCTTGATGTGGTCGCTGTCATCCGAGGTGTTGAGCAGAATGATGTTTTCAGGCTTGATGTCACGATGAACGATACCCGCGCGATGACCTGTTTCGAGCGCGGCTGCGGCTTGTCTGAGAATGCCGTAAGCACGCAACGGCGTGAGCCGTTTCTCAGCCTGCAACACTTCGCGCAAACTGCGTCCGACCAGCAGTTCCATCACGATGTAAGCGATGCCGCCTTCTTCTTCGCCAAAATCATGAATTACGACAGCGTTGGGATGGTGCAACAAGGCGGCGGCGCGGGCTTCGCGAAAGAATCGCTGGCGGGATTTGTCGTTGCTCACGACATCAGCACGCAAGACTTTGACGGCTACGGTATCGCCGATATGAGTGCGTTGAGCGCGATAGATTTCGCCCATACCGCCGCTGCCGATCAGACTGTGCAACTGATAGCGTCCGCCGAGTGTGCGCCCTACGAGTTGACCGAGCGGAGCTTTCGCCGAAATTGCTGTCGGCGCATTCAAATTCGTCTTGCAAGCCGGACATTGCGCGAGACCCGCACTGATCGGATTGCCGCAGTTGGTACAAAACATGAGTCGTTATTTGATAGTCGCGGGAAATCCGCAGACTCGCTAACCGATGGAAAGACTCGCAGTTATCGCAAGCGAGACGCAGTCTAACACAAGAGAACGCGCGGAAGGCAATCTAGCGCCATCGGCGAAAACACTCACGACTTTGCCTCACCAACGCCGCATCTCAAAGGTAGATTTGGAATCAATAGTTGGAATCAATAGCTTGA
>JAYSVR010000531.1:0-35229 GCA_043718445.1 Acidobacteriota bacterium
TTTTCTGGCACTCCGCACTCCGCACTCCGCACTCCGCACTCCGCAATTATTTTTTCACGTCTCGATGCAACACCCGCGCGTGATAACCGGTTTGGCTCAGGTGTTGCCCGATCGCGTTGGCGATGGCAACGGAGCGGTGCTTGCCGCCCGTGCAGCCAATGGCGACCGTGACATAGCTCTTCCCCTCACGTTGATAGAGCGGCATCAGGTAATCAAGCAAGTCAGAGAAGCGCCGGATCGTTTCGGGCGCTTCGGTGGTTTTTTGCAGGTACTCAAGCACCGGCGCGTCGTTGCCGGTGAGTTCGCGTAACTCCGGTACGAAATAAGGGTTCGGCAGAAAACGCACATCGAACAGCAAGTCGGCATCAAGCGGCACGCCGTATTTGTAACCGAAACTCAGCACGTTGAGTTCCATCTCGGCGGATTTGTTTTCGGGCGCAAAACGTTTTTTCAGCGACTCGCGCAACGTGTGTACGTTGTGATCGGAAGTGTCAATCACTACGTCGGCCAGGCCGCGAATGGGCGAGAGCTTGTCGCGTTCTTCCTGAATTGATTCGAGTACGCGGCCTTCGCCCAGCGGATGCGGACGGCGCGTTTCGCTGTAACGGCGTTGCAACGCGGCGTCGCTCGCTTCGAGAAAGACCACGGTCAGGTCGAGGTCGGCGCGTCCGCGCAAGCGCGAATACACTTGCGGGAAACTGTCGAGAAAGCGGCCTTCGCGAATGTTTACGCCCAGCGCCGCGCGCGTGATGTTCGATTCTTTGTGATTAAAGAGTTGCACGAAACTCGGAATCAATTCGACGGGCAGATTGTCTACGCAAAAATATCCGAGGTCTTCGAATACGTTCATGGCCGACGACATGCCTGAGCCACTGAGTCCGGTGATGATGATGAGTTGAGGTGTCATTGGTTGGTTGTCAGTTGTCAGTTGCCGGTTGCCGGTTGCCGAACGAACCGACAACCGATAACCGATAACCGACAACCGGCTAGGGTTCGATCAAGCCGAAATTGCCGTCCTTGCGTTTATAGAGAACGCCGATGCTGTCGGTTTCGGCGTCGCGGAAGACGAGAAATTGATCGGGTGAAGCCGCGACTTCGCTCAGGGCTTCGTCGGGCGTGAGCGGTTTCACGGCATAACGGCGCGAACGGATGATGCGTGGGGCGGCGGGTTCGGCGACGACATCGGTGGTAGAAGTCAGCGATTTCAAGCCGGGCGTTTGGTTTTTGCGATGGACGATTTTGTCGTGCAGCTTCACGACCTGACGGCGCAACTTTTCGATAGCCTGCGTCGTCGAGTTATACATATCCTCGGTGTCGGCGGTCGCCGTCAGCGTGTGATGTTGCCAGTTGACGACCACTTCGGCGACGTGGCGGTGGTGCTTGCCGACCGCGAGAATGATGTGCGCTTTAGAGTCACCATTGAGAAACTCGCCCACTCTTTTGAAATGTTCGTTGACGTGTTTTTTGATGGCCGGTGAAACCGTGAAATTGCGTCCGGTGTATTCAATTTTCATCCCGCATCCTCCTTGGATGTGGCGCAGACTTCAGTCTGTGACCCGTTGCGTGGACTTTAGTCTGCGCGTGAGTGAATTAAGCGCGGACTAAAGTCCACGCAACGGGTCACAGGCTGAAGCCTGCGCCACTTCAAACCACTTGTCGCCGTTCGCGCGAACCCGCAATCTTCAGTTGGTCGCGGTATTTGGCGATGGTGCGCCGCGAAAGTTTTTGTCCTTCGCTGGCGAGAATCTTTGCGATGTGATCGTCAGTCATGGGTTCTTTGGGGTCTTCGGCTTCGATCATCTTTTTGATTTTGAGTTTGATGATACGAGTCGAGATTTCTTCGCCATCGTCGTTGGTCATGCCTTCAGTGAAAAAGCGGCGCAATTCGATGACGCCCTGCGGCGTGTGCGCGTACTTGCCATTCACTACGCGCGACACCGTCGAAAGATGCATGCCGATGTCTTCAGAAATATCTTTGAGCATCATCGGGCGGATATGCTCTACGCCATAATCCAAGAAGTCGCGTTGCCGCACAACAATCTGTTCGCAAACTTTATAAATCGTCTGTTTGCGGTGTTCGATATTTTTGAGCAGGTCAATCGCCGAACGAACTTTGTCTTTGATGAAATCGCGTTCTTCTTTTGAGGTCGTCTCTTTGTTTGCGAGCATCTTGCGGTATTGGCGACTGATGCGCAGTTGCGGCAAGCCGTCGTCGTTAAAACGAATAAGGTAATCGTCTTCGATCTTTTCGATGTAAACCTCTGGCTCGATGTAATTGGTTTCGGGCGGCGCATAACGGCGGCCCGGACGCGGGTCGAGTTCGCGTATGAGTTTGAGTTCGTTGAGTACGACTTCCGGCGACGTGCCGAGCTTGCGCGCTACGTCGGGCAGCTTGTGATTTTGCAACTCGTGAAAGTGTTCGCGGATCATTCGGCAGGCCAGCCGTTCGCCGTGACCACGCGCTTCGAGTTGCAAGAGCAAACATTCGCGCAGGTCACGCGCGGCCACGCCCGTCGGGTCGAATTGCTGAACGATCAGCAACGCCTTCTGCATTTCTTCGGGCGTGAAGCGTCCCATTGCGGCGGCTTCTTCGAGCGAACCGTCAATGAATCCGTCGTCGTTCAGGTTGCCAATGATGGCTTCGGCGGCGTGGCGTATGCGTTGCGAAGGAAAGATGGACATCCGCGCCTGCCACATCAAATAGTCATACAAGCGATCTTCGGTTTTAAGGAATTGCTCGAACGAAGGCGACTCTTTAACTTCGGTTTCGCGCGTGCGATAGCCGGGGTCTAAATAATCTTCAAAGGTTTGGCCGAAATCTATTTCATCAAACGCATCGCGCTGGCCGACTTCAGGTTCATTGGCTTCACCGCCTTCGCCCATCGGTTCTGCTGCGCGCTCATTAAAACTTTCCGCGTTCGGCGCTTCACCGCCGCCGCCGAAATCTTCGTAAGCCGTCGCCGCGTCGTAATTGCTCGCTTCGTAATTATTCAGCGGACTGTTGTCGCCTGGCTCATAGGTCGAGGCTTCGTAATTCGTCTCGTCGCCGTTCAGACTCACCGCACTGCCGCCCGCTTCGGTGCTATTCAAGCCCGACAGCGTCGTCGTTTCAGTGAAATCAATGTTGGCGAGATCGGCGGGGATAGCGGTTTCGTCAGGCGAGAGTTCTTCGAGAATGGGGTTTTCGACCATCTCTTTGGCGACCATATCGCTGAGTTCGAGCTTGGTCATTTGCAACATCTCGATGCGCTGGCGCAATTGCGGCGTCAGCACCATGCGCTGCGAAAGATGTGTCGAGAGGGTCGGTTTGAAAGACATAAATCGGTTGTCGGTAACCGGTTATCGGTTGTCGGTACTTTGGTTGTCACGAACCGACAACCGGCAACCGGCAACCGACAACTCAGAGGCGAAACTTTTCACCCAGATAGACCCGTCGCACTTCGGGGTCGTTAGCTAGTTGGTTCGGCGTACCGCTGCGAAAGATCGTGCCTTCGCTGATGATGTATGCGCGATTCGTAATCGTAAGCGTTTCGCGCACGTTGTGATCGGTAATCAGCACGCCGATGCCTTTGTCGCGTAATTTCAAAATCACCTGTTGAATGTCGTCAATCGCAATCGGGTCAATGCCCGCAAACGGTTCGTCGAGCAGCATGAATTTCGGATTGACCGTCAGGCTGCGCGCGATTTCGGTGCGACGCCGTTCGCCGCCTGACAGCACATAACCTTTGCTGCGTCGCACATGCGTTAAACGAAATTCTTCGAGCAAAGATTCCATCCGTTCGTGGCGTTCGGCATTCGACAGTTTGACGGTTTGCAAAATCGCCATCAGGTTTTGCTCGACCGTCAGCTTGCGAAAGACCGAAGCCTCTTGCGGCAAGTAACCAAGCCCTATGCCTGCGCGTTTGTAAAGCGGCAGTTTCGTGATGTCGGTGTCAGCCAACAGCACGCGGCCTGATTCTGAACGCTCCAGCCCGACGATCATATAAAACGTCGTCGTCTTACCGGCTCCGTTGGGGCCGAGCAGCCCTACGACCTCGCCGGGACGAACCGCGAGCGAGACATCGTTCACGACTACGCGACCGCGATAAGTGCGTTTCAGGTTTTCAGCGACCAGTGCTTCGTGGAGCGTAGCAGGTAAGCGTCCTGAAGGACTTTGAAAAGGGTGTGTGTGCGCGCCGTTCAAGTTAGTGGCAGCGGGTGGTTGCTGCTCACCTGAACCGGTAAAAAATCTGCCGAGCGCGCCAAAAGCCAAAATTTCCCTCTTCTCCTTCTGATGAATTTCGTGCCGTGAGTAGTTGATTGTTACGACCGCAAAGGCTTTTAAGATGTAACCGGTGGCACGTTAATCAATTTGTTTTAGGGGCGATTCGATGCGTGGTTCGCACTCTTTTTTTACCGGTTTCATCAACGGCCTGCATCCTAGCATCGCGTAAAAAGAGCGTCAATTGCGGGCTTTTTGAGGTAGTCTCACGCTCACGATCTTCTAAAAACGCAGGCTTGCCCGTCAGCACCGCCGCATCAGTCGCCGCCGTATAAACCAGCAAATCGCCCGTCCCGCGTCGTTGCGGTTGCGTCAAAATTACGTTTTGCGCAGCGGTCAATTGCGAAAGTTTTTTGTTCTCATCCATCACCGCATCGGCCTTCGCCGCGTCAATCTGATCGCTCGCTTGGCGAATCTTCACCTTGCCCGTGTAATGCGCCGTGCGCACCTTGTCGTCATAAACCAAATCATCCGCACTCACAAACACCGGCACGATTTCTTTCTTCTTCGGTTCAGGTTTCGCAGCTTCTTTTGCCACCTCTTTCACCGCTTCCGGCTTGCCCGGCTCAGGCTTATTAGTTTCGGTCTTCGGCGTTTCGACTTCGCGTTCAACGCTGTAAAAAGCCGATTGCACATTGCCCCAGGCGTGCAAAGTGGATTCGCCCTTGTCGAGTTCGAGGTTGTCGCCGCGCACGAAATCATCGTCCTGCCACGCGCGCGCATTGCCCTGATAACGCGCGGCGTCTTCGCGGTGACGCACGACTGCCGTGTCGCTCGCAATCGTCACTGGCGCTTTACTTTTCTTGAACGGAGCCGCGCCGCCCGTCGTGTCGCGGCTGTAATAAGTCGTGCGTACTTTGCCGCGCGCGAAGCTCTCGCCCGTGTCCAGATTCGCATCAATCTCATCGGCATTCGTGCGCGCGTCGTCGTCCCACAACAACGGCTTGCCGCGCAACGCGACCATCTGCGTCACGGCGTCATAAGTGCCGCGCTCCGCCGTACCGTTGCGGTCGTTGTCGGTGTATTTCATCTCGCCCTCAGCGACCATATCCAACACGTCTTGCGTTTCGGGATGCAGATTCGCCGTCAGCTTTTGCGCCTTGAGCGTTCGCTTGCCGGTCTTGGGTTTTTCGTTTGGCTTAGGCTTAGGCAACGGAGTCATCAACTCAAAATCGGCCACGGCATCGCCTTCAGCCACGGCGGTCTTGAGCAGGTTTTTCGTAGCCAGAAACTCCGCGTTGAATTTCGTCGCGCGCAAAATCTTGCGCTCGGATTTCGGCGTGACCTGCAACGGCGTAATCGTCATCACCGCTTTGCCATTGGCTTCGACGCGCGCCAGATGTTTGCCATCAGGTTGAAAGACTGACGACACGCTGTCGGCTTCTAACACGCGCTCTGACGAACGCACTACGATTGCCGCAGCCTTTGGATCAGGCTTTTGCGTTTCGTCTGCGGAGATAATTTTCAGCGTCGTGCGGCCTTGCGTGTTGAGCGTTTGCAAGGCACTGCCTTTCGGCGTCGGCACGTAATTGGCTTCGATGCGTTCGGCCTTCAGTTCGCGCGGTGCGTCTTTTTCAAGCGAACGCCCTTGCGCGCCACCGATGGCGACGGCCTGTTTCAATTCTTGCCGCTCATCGAAAAAGAAATCCATATCGCGCGACTGAATCTCAGAAGTCTTTTGCGGCGTCACTTCTTTCAGATACGAATTGCCGCGCAACTCAGCGGTTTTCAACTGCTGGGTTTTCACGTCGAGAAAGCCGTTGATCGTATCGGCCTTCGCCACTTGTCCGCCTTGCGTAATCGTCGCACTGCCCAACGCATTCGCACGACCATTGAGCGCGTCATAAATCACACGCTGCGCGGTGATTTCAACCGGCGGCCCCGGCTTATCTTTGGCGGGATGCTGGCGAACGATATGCGCGTCTTTCAGCAAGTCTGCCACTTTGGTTTTGACGTAATAGATCGCGCCGACCGAAGTTCCGCTGACTTCAGCGCGTTTGAATTGCACCGGCTGATCGGTCGTGGCGACCTCAGTGTTTTGATCGTAGCGCAAAAGCTGCGTAGTGATTTCAGCCCCGTCGCTATTGACCAATTTCACATTGCCCGTGCATTCGACCTGTCCGGCCTGTTGGTTATAAACGCCGCGTTCGGCTTCGAGCTTCGTTTCTTCTTTGCCGTCTGGGCCGTCGGGCAGGTAAGAAATCAATACGACCTTTTCTAACTCGTGCCGTCCGTCTGAATAAGTCGTATCTTTCGCCGCCGTGATGAGATAACGCGGCTTGCCGTTTTCGTATTTCGAGAAGCGCGCATCGTTGGTGACTGAAACCACGGCGGTTGATAGCACGGGCGCGGGCAGTTCGGGCTTTGAGGCAGGCGGCTTCTTCGCGCCTTTATAAAAAGCTCCGGCAATGACGCCGATAACCAGTAAAAGCAAGGTGACAGTCGCCACCGGCAGCAACCGCCCCCGTCTTTCGTACCACCACATGGCAAATTTGGAATGTTGTTTTGACATCGTTCGTGATTATAGGGGGCAAGCCAGTGCCAGCCAATTACTGCGCCTGTCAGCCAAATCCGTCAGTTCAGAATTTGCTTCGGCTTGGGCTGAACGACACAATAAATCGTATCGCAACCTGTTAGGTTGCGAAGGATTCACCGTGAAACCATTTGATACCAACAGAAACTATCGCAACCTAACAGGTTGCGATACAGTCAACGACGTTTTGGCATTGCGCTTGCAAATCCGAAACCGCGCATTCGTCCCCGCGCCCCAAAGAGGCAGAAGCCTGAACGCATGAATAAAAAGGTAACATTGATTTATAACCCGACCGCAGGCCGCTTGCGCCGCGAACCCGAACTGCTCGACCGCCTCGCGCTCGCGCTGCAAGATCGTGGCCTGTCGGTGTTGCTTGCGCCAACGGCCCGCGCCGGACACGCCACAGAACTCGCCCGTGCCGCCGTTAACGTGGGTATGGATTGCATTCTCGTGTTGGGTGGCGACGGTACGATCAACGAAGCGGCGCAAGGTGTGATCGGTTCGCGTGCGGCATTGGCGATTTATCCGGGCGGTACGGCTAACGTATTCGCCAAAGAGTTGAACCTGACGCATGACCCCGAAGCGCTGGCCGAACTCATCGCGGGCAACATCACGCGCACCATTGCCGTAGGCCGCGCCTCGAAAAAAGACAGCCAATGGGAACGCTATTTTCTGTTGATGGCCGGCATCGGTCTCGACGCGACCATCGTGGATAACGTCAACCTCAATCTTAAAAAGCGCGTAGGCATTGGCGCTTACGTCGCTGCCGGACTCAGCTTTCTTGCGCGTATGCCGCTGACGCCTTTCACTTATTCAATCAATAGCGACAAGCGCCCCAGCAATTTCACCCTGATCTCAAACTCCGCCAATTACGCGGCCTGCTTCACGCTTGCGCCCGACGCGCAGTTAGAAGACAAGGATTTCAAAGTCTGTTCGTTCAACTCGCGCAGCCGCCTGGCGTATGTGTTTTACGCGCTGCTGAGTGTGAGCGGACGGCATACGACATCGCCTGGCGTGACTTACGAAAGCGCAACGCGCGTCAGCGCCAACTCAAACGATGCGGCACTCGTGCAACTCGACGGCGAGGTCGTAGGCCACCTGCCCATGCAATTTGAAAAGCTGCCCGACGCACTGCGCGTCGTAGCCCCACGAGTGAAACAGTGAGAAAAAATTTTATGTGGTATCGAATGCTAACTAATTTTACTACCGTGCTTGAGGCTTCGGCCTTTGCCGTTTTGTTTGCGCTGCAACACCTGACGCCGACGAATCTGCGCAGCGCACGCCGTACGGTTTTGCAGGTCAATGACAAGCTGCATTCATCGTCACAGGTGCGCGACGTGTTGTGGCTAACGATGGGTTTGATGCTCGCGTTGATGTTGATTTATGCGCCGCCAACGAAAGCGCAACCAGCGGGCAATGGAACGGTTGCCCCTGCGACTGCGGTAACGACGACGGCCACCACCTCTGCCGCCTTATCGCCCGATATGCTGAAGTTACGCGACGAAGGCACAACAGCGCTTTTCAATGTTGATTACGCCACGGCGCGTACCAAGTTTGAAACCATCCAAAAACAAATGCCGCAGCATCCGGCGGGTGATTTGTATGTGGCGATGGCTACGTGGCTTGAGAGCCTTTACCGCAGCCGTCGTTTGCAAACGAACCTTTATGGCGAAGACTCAAATTTTTACGCCGGAGCCGATAAGAAAGACGAAAAGACCGAAGGCGACACCGTTGACCCGGTGGTAGACAAAGCCTTCCGCGAACGCATTCAGTCCGCCAAACTCAAAGCCCTGACACTGGTCAACAAAGATAAAAAAGACCCGCACGCGCTTTATTTTTTAGGCGCAGTCCACGCGATCACCGCAAGTTATGAAGCCTCAACCGCGCGCAAATTTTTCGCGGCCATGCGCAACGGTTCACGTGCCGTAGACCTCCATCAAAAAGCCCTCGAACTCAAACCTGATTTATACGACGCGAATCTTTCGATTGGCACTTATCACTATATTTTGGGCAAACTGCCGTTTGCGCTGAAAGCCATCGCCGCCATCGGCGGTATGCGCGGCAACAAACAAAAAGGCATCGCTGAAATTCAAACCGTGGTGGACAAAGGCAACAACGCCGACGACGCCCGCGTAGTGCTGCTGGCTATCTTTCAAGTTGAAAAACGTCCCGAAGACGCGCTCACCGTTCTCAGCCAACTCGCTGAAAAGTATCCGCGCAACTCGCTCTTTCGCCTCGAACACGCTAACTCGCTCGTCGGGCTGAAGCGTTTCGATCAGGCTTACAAAGTTTACGAAGCGTTGCTGCAAGATCCGCAAGCCGCAGGCATCGCCGACCTCGCGCACTTCCAATTCGGCGAAGCCCTCGCGGCCAACAAAGAATTCGCCCGAGCTGCCACGCAATTCCTCGCCGTCCCGCAAACCAAAACCGCCGAAGCCAACCTCGTCACGGTTTCGTTGCTGCGCGCCGCACAGGTTTACGATCTCGACGGCAAACGCAACGAAGCGTTGGCGCAATACCAAGCTGTCATCGCGCGACCCAATGTTTACGATACGCGCGAACAGGCCGAACGTGGCTTGAAACAGGTTTACGTGGTAACCCCGCCAGAGAAAAAAGGGGCGGAATAACTTCTACGATTAAGTTGGTGGCGGGCTTATCAAAAAAATCCTTGATCGTCTTGCCCCTCACCGCTGGCAAAATTATACTGAACCCGCTCGCAGCCAAGCGGCCCTACGAGTACAGCTCAGTCCAGTATAATTCAGCCCGTGATGGCTCATGTTGCTCAAAGACAACCTATTGCGTCATCCGCAAAACCTCTTGCGGCACGTCAGAAGCCTGCGGTCACCCATGAATCAGCCAAAGAACACGCGACGAAAGTATATGAACACAGCACTGACCTTGAAGTACTCTTGCGCCACAAGGTTTATCCCAAGACCGTAGGTGAGATTAACGGCGTTCAGGTCAGGCTCAACCAAGTCCGCACACACGTCAAAGGCAGTTTAAAAAAGAAGGAATTGAGAAAGGTGAAATGGCAAGGCGTGCCAGAGAGTCAATTTGGTCAGGGGTTTTTCTGCGGGTTGTTGTTTGGGCTAGGCTTGGCTTTCTTCCTGTTTTGGTTCTTGAGCGCTGCTGCCCAAAACACTCGTTAAAGGTTGCTCAAACTCGTGGTTGACAGCCTCGGGAGCAGCCATTAGTATCGCCCCGCTTTTGAAACACAGTTCATTCGCAATTTTTTTCGGGGCGTGGCTCAGCCTGGTAGAGCGCTCGGTTCGGGACCGAGAGGTCGGAGGTTCAAATCCTCTCGCCCCGACTTTTAGAATCAATCACTTAAGGCTCCTGTTCGGGAGCCTTTTTCTTTAATGTCACACATATTGTCCCACTTAAGATTTCTCAGCCTGGAAAAACAAAAACTGCTGACACCTGATCTTGCGATTTCAAGCCAACGCCAACAGCTTATTGTTTTAGAGTTCTGGAGATTTACTCGCCCGGTTTCCAGTTTTTTCAATAAATCCGACAAATTGAAGGCCCTTTCACATCGTCGCGTTGCTTCGTCCGGTCAGTCCGCCCAGTTCGATCCAAGCCATCAGCTTCGCCAATCAAGCGCGGCTGATTGCCAATATGCGTAGATTCGAGATAGCTGTTATCCACCGCGCGCCGAATCGTCGAGTAACTGCATTTGCTCAACTCGGCGGCTTCGTTGAACGTGTAAACACCGCTCGGATAGATCGGAATGCTCATGACGGTTTCAGCGTTGTTGGTCGTGACGACGACTGCTTCAGGAATTTTTTCGAGAATGGTTTGCAACATGATTTGAAATGATGGGTTGTAAGTTCAATACCGCAAGGTCAACGCCAACTCCGCTCGCCGCGCGAAGTCGCGACTGAGCAGCGTGACGATTTGCGACATCTGTTCGAGTTTGACGGCTTTGATATTGGACGATTGCATTGCTTTGGCAGCCTTCAGCGCACCAGCGAAGTTCAGTTGATTCGCTTCGAGATTGAGTTGATAAGCTTGGTTCACGCCTTCGACTTGTTGACGGTAGCCGCGCTCGACTCCGCCTGCCGCTAAATCGCGTTGCCTGCCCGCCGCTTGGAGATTGGCAGCAGCTTGTTGGTTAGCGATTTTGCCTGCGGATTGCGCGTACTGCTCTGCCGCATCAATTCTCAGTTGCCCGGTGAATTCGTAATTCTCAACTTGCTCGCCACGCGCACGGCGTACATTGGCAACGCTCGCATCACTGGCTGTATTCGTGATGCTGTTTCGTTCATCAAGCGTTGCGGAAAGAGGCTCAACTTCGTGAGGTCGCGCACAGCAGGCAGGAGCGGAGCCGATGCGCCGCCCAAGTTGCCGAGTGCGCCTCCCGCATTCTCAGCCGCTTGCGTAGAAGTCTCAGCGAGCGTCCGCACATTGCGTTCGGCTTGGCTATTGCGAATGTCAATCTCTTCACGGCGCATGGAAATGTTGGTGGACTGTTGACCGAAGCTACGGTCAGCAAGTAAGCCGGTGACTTGTTGGCGACGGCCTGCTTCGATCATTCCGACAGAAGCAGTGCGTTGGGTTTCAGCCATTTGCACCGACATCGTGTATCCACCCGCAATCGCGCCCATCGCTTGCGAACGGCTAGCAGCGGCAGATTGCAGACCAACAATCTGTTGCGCACGTCCAGTGAGGTTGCTCGCGTCAGCTTGCGTAGCCAGGATGGTCACTACGTTTTCTTTGCTGCCCGTACGTGCGCCGCGCTTGATGACGTCGAGAATGCGCGGGTAACGTTCACGAATGCGCGCAAGACGCGCGCCGCCGCACGAAAGGCCAGCGATTCGCGCACTCGTTCAGGAAATTGTTCAAGGCTATCGAGTTCGTAAACATCCAGCGGACTATCGCCCGTTAAGTCGAGATGCGTAGGCGCGTCGAGAAAGCTGTGTTCGCAAAATTGTGTGAACGCGAGTTTGAGAGCTTCGGCGTGTTCGGCGGCTGCGCCTTTGAAAGGCCACGTTGCCAGCACGTCTACCAAATGCGAAAGGCGCGGTTCGTGTTTGGACAGGCCGGGACGATTGCGCGGGACTTCGTTACGATAGACCTCGTTGACCAGCGTCAAAGGTCTTCGGCCAGCGAGTCGTTGGCGGGTACGCGCGCCAGTTGCAGCAAGTCGCCGACGACGAACGCAACGTGCACTTCATCTGGGAGTTCACCGCGTTCCAGTCCGTCGTAATCCCAAACGTTAATCGTGCGATCTGTGCCGACAGCAAAGCGCAGATGGCGTCCGTGTAAGACATCTACGAGTGGGCCAAAGGATTCTCCGAAATCTACGGCACGAATACGGGCGTGGGCTTTGGTGGCGAGCAATTCGTTGATGATGCGTCCGAGCAAGACACTGCGACAGCGGCTTCGGGCGAGAGTTTTTGTTTGCCCGTCAAACTTTGCGCGGAGCGCGTGACTTGGCGAATGCGGCGGTCGAGCTGCTTGATACCTTTTGACTGAGGTATATGAACTCAATTTATCGGGCTAAAACCCTAACTCGACAAAGTCACATTCCCATCAAGGTAAGGAATGCTTATAACCAGCCGTATTCAAACGGGATTTACGGGACGCAGTGCGATTGTGCTGATTCTGATGATGGTGAACACCTGTTCTGATTGAACGGTTCTCCCGCATTTTTGATGAAAGTGTGAGCTACCACACCGGAAGTTCGGCTATAACGCCGTCATGGAAAAGCTGGTGTTTGGTTTTGGGAGACGGTGCGGATAGAAACGATTCAGCGGCAGGCCGACGCGCTGGAGCTTTTGGTCAGTTCGACATCTATGAGTGCGGCTTGCCCGCTTTGTGAACAAAACTCAGTGCGGGTTCACAGCGATTATCAGCGTTCATTGCAGGATTTATCTTGCTGCGGTCAGGTGCTGCGTGTGCGCCTGACTGTGCGGCGCTTCTTCGGTGGAAACGATGCTTGTCGGCGCAAGATTTTTACGGAGCGCGTCCCTGAAGTCATGAAACCTTATGCGCGGCACACCATCCGTCATAATGAGGCGCTGACGACGCTTGGTTTGGCATTGGGCGGCGAGGCGGGCCAACGGACAGCCGTCCAACTGGGCTTGCAGGTGAGTGCCGCCACGTTGCTCCGGCGAGTGCGAGCGGTTCCTGACATGGCAGCGACGACGGTACGGGTTCTGGGTGTAGACGATTTCGCGTTTCGGCGCGGACAACATGACGGCACGATTTTGATTGATGCTAAAAAGCGCCAACCGATTGATTTGTTGCCTGACCGCAAAGGAGCGACGCTGTCTCAGTGGTTGAAAAAGCATCCTGAAATCGAGGCACTCACGCGTGATCGCGCGGGAGCTTGCGCGCCAGAGCGCACCGCAAGCGCAGCAAGTCGCTGACCGCTGGCACTTCTTGAAAAATGCGAACGAAGCCTTTGAGTGTTTACTGCAACGAGAACAGCGTTCAGTTGTGGCGCAAGCTACCGGCGCAAACGCTGCCATCGGCGACTACACGACACGCCGTGCCCGCCCCGCGCGCTTGCGTTTGGCTGCTGCTCAAAGAGGAAACCAAACTAACGGAAACGGAACAACAAATCCGGCCTGCGGTCTTACAGGCGAGCCCGCGCATTCAACAGGGACTGGCTTGGGTAGAAGGCTTTCGCACGGCACTCAGCAGTGGGAGCGAAACGAAGTTGGATACGTGGATGGCAGAGGCCGCTGCCAGTCAACTGAGCGACTTTGAAAACTTCGTCAAAGGATTACGCCGTGATGAAGCAGCCAGTTCAGAATGGAGCAACGGTCAAACGGAAGGGCAGGTCAATCGGCTGAAAATGCTCAACCGGCAGATGTATGGACGCGCCAATTTCGATCTTTTGCGGCTCCGCGTGCTGTACGCGCCGTAACCTGTTTCATCAAAAGTGCGGGAGAACCGTTGCGTCAGAATTTGCAACTCCCATCCCCAGGCTTGAGGTTGAATTATTTTGCCCCGAAGGCACGCAGACGATCATCAAGTGTAGCCTGCAAGTCTGGATTGAGTTTCAGGGCTTGCGCGAAATCGGCCTCGGCGGCGGTGTGGTCGTTTAACTGCCGATGCATGAAGCCGCGTTGCAACCATGCTTCGGCACATTGCGGGTTCAGTTCCAACGCGCGGCTGAACGATTCGCGCGCAGCGTCGAAAGATTGCAGGGCTTTCTGCGCGAGTCCGCTATTGTGATAGGCCGCTGCCAGTTGCGAATTGAGCTTGAGCGCGCGTTGGCTGTCTTGCAGCGCGCCCCGCGCGTCTTGTTGCGCCAGCTTGATCGCGGCGCGATTGAGGTAGGCTTCAGCCAGTTTGGGATTGAATTGCAATGCCGCGTCGTAATCAGCCAGCGCGCCTGTGAGATCGCCGAGGCTGCGGCGTACGTTGCCGCGATTATTGAGGGCTTCGACGAAGGTAGGATGCAAGGCCAAAGCCTGATCGAAATCGCGCGCGGCCAATTCCAGTTCGCCCATCGCCTTATGCACGATGCCTCGGTTGTAAATGATCTTGCCGTAAGCAGGCCGCAAGACCAGCGCGCGATTGTAATCATCGAGCGCCGCCGCATATTCGCGCAGCTTGAATTGCGCCAAGCCGCGATTGTTGAAACTCTCGGCGTCTTCGGGATAGGTGGCAACGGCTAAGTTGTAATCACGAATGGCGCGTTCATATTCGCCTTTGGTCTGCCACTCGTCGCCGCGCTGGCGATAGAGCGCCGCCGTCGTCGCACGCGAAGGTTGCTCTTGGGCGGCTGGGGGAACCGTCCATACTTGGCTTTGGGTTTGGGCTTGCGTTGTTCCGTTCGCAGCCAAGCCAACCAGAGAAAAAGCCAGAAAAAAGACAAACAAATACTTACACACCATAGCGAGTTCTCCTTTTTGGTTGATCGTGGTTTTGATCGGGTTGAGACGGCCAGCGATGCGTGAGCAGGTCGTATTAAATTGACGTTATATCACTGTAAAGTCTCGTTAAGATGAGGCGCATCTTACGCCCGCAACGCGCGCGGCACAATAGACTTTTTGATTATTTTTGCGTGTTAAGTATTTAAGGCGAAGTTGCTGAAAGGCCGATGGCTATTGGCTGAAATTCGTTTGGCTCGATAAGCGAAAGCGCGGCGGAAGAGTACTCTTCCGCCGCGCTTTTTGGGTTGAAGTTAAGTTGTAGTTAGCAGGCTAGAACTTGAGCTTCAAGCCGAACTGCATCACGCGCGGCCCACCGACCGTGTTGGTGATTTTGTTGAAATCAGTGCCGGCATCACCGATGACGTTTTCGGGCGCGGCGAAATTCACGGTGTTGAAAAGATTCAATATCTCCCAACGGAATTCCATGCCGACGCGCTCGGTAATGCGGGTGGTTTTTGCCAAGCCCGTATCGAAACGGTTTTGACGCGGCGCGCGGAACACGTTGCGTCCCAGGTTGCCGAAACCGAAGTTGTTCGGATAACCGCCCGCCGTCGTCAGCGGCGAACACAACACCGACGGATTGAAATACTGTTCCGTCTTGTCGCTGCCGCCTTGACGCAATTGATCGAGCGAACCGCACAGGCTGGGACGACCAAAAGCCGAGCGGTACAACCCGCCCGAACCCAATCGCGTGTTGGCGTAATTCGCCGCGCCTGCCGCTACGACTTCTGCTGAAAAGATCGAGAAAGGCGCGCCGGTTTGGCTTTGCAAGAAGCCGGACAATTGCCAACCCGTAGCCAAGCGCGATTTGGATCCGAACGAAGGAATGTCATAGACGAAGCTCGCGCTGAAACGATGCGCACGATCAAAGTCAGACGGCGCATAGTTGGCGCGCGTGTTGAACGCATCGCCTTGCGCGGTGAACCCCGCGTTGGGCAAGTCGGGTTTGCCGCCGCCCGCCGTGCTGCCCGGATCAACTGAAGCGTTGTCCATTGAGCGCGACCACGTATAAGCCAGGTTGTATTGCAAGCCACGCGACAGGCGTTGCGACAAACTCATTTGCAGCGCGTGGTAATTCGAGAACGCCGAATTGCCCAACAACACGGCTTCCGGTACGTCAAAGCCTAAGAACGGCGTGCGACCTTCAAACGTAATCACGTTGCCGCCCTGCAAAGCGTTGGCTGCCGTGCAACTCAGGCGATTCGCCAGGTTGTAATCAACCGGCGCATTTGATGCGATGTTGATCAGCCCGCCTGCGCAGGTCGGCGTCGCGCCGACGATGTAAGGATTCTGGAAACCGAAAGCACGGCCTACGCCGCGTTCGCGCGCCGTTGCGCCCGCGTTGAGTGCGCCGTTCGGAGCGCCCGCCGCGACATAAGCCTGATTGAAGCGTTCGAAGATGTAATCGGGTGTGGCCGAGCTATTCAGATCGAAGCTTTGCGTGAACGAAGTCGCTTGCAACAGCTTGGTGCCGCGCGTGCCGTTGTATCGCATCTCGAACATCATGTCGCGCGCCACTTCGTACTGGAACCCGAAGTTGAACTGTTGAATGTAAGGCGTGCGCAGGTTGCGATCTACGGCGCGGAATTCAAACGTCTCGGCGATGTTGCCGCGAAAGGGTTGGCCGGTCGCTGGATCAACCGGATTCGGGCGGCCATCGGCACCGATGACGACGCCCGTGTTGTCGCGGATTTGATAAGTGCCGTTCGCGCCGCCCGTGCGCACGACGCGATTGGGCAGGTATTGGTTGAAAGGTTGATTGGGATTCTGATTTGACCACGCGCCGACGAGCGGCACGGCGCTGGCCGGGAAGGTGACTTCCGCTTCGCGCAGGAAGGGATAGTTCGAGAAGATCGTGTTGATGAACGCCGCCGACGGACGATCAAAGAACACGCCCCAACCGCCGCGCACCACCAGTTTGTTGCTGTTAAACGGCGTGAACGCAAAACCGAAACGCGGCGCGATGTTGTTGAAGTCTTGTCCTTTGAGCGTGTGATTGTTGTTGGCTTTGGTCGTGACGGCGACGGCTTCGTCAATCGCGCGGAAGCCGGTGCTCTTGACCGTCTTCGGCACGATGAAGGCGGGCAGCGGATTGCTGATGCTGCCGCTCAACACGGTCGGGTCGAAGTTGCCGATGAAGCCGTCTTTTTCTTCGGGCCAGCCGAACCATTCCCAACGCGCGCCCAGATTGAAATTCAGCTTGTTGCTCACCTTGAAATCATCAGTGAAATACAAACTCGTGTCGCGAAAGCGAAAACGTTTTTCCGTAATGCCGAATTGCGTGTCGGCTTCAAATGCGAGGCCTTTCAGCAAGAGCGTGAAGTTGTCGTATTTTTCAAACTCAGTCGCCTGCTCTTCGGGCAAGGCACTGTCAAAGGCGTGGCGTTTGAATTCGCCGCCAAAGCGCAGGCTATGCGCGCCTTTCAGCCACGTCAGATTGTCGGCGATGCTCCACGTGCGTTGTTCGCGGCGATTGAACGTATCGTTAGGGCCGCCGAACGAGAAGCGTTCCATCAATGTGCCGGGACGGCCTACGTAATGACCCAGGCGAAGCGTGCCGGGGCCTTGATCGTAAGCCACCGCAGGGTTGGGAATGCCAACCGATTCGTTCGTGATCGCCAAAAAGGGATCGTCGAGTACGCGCGTGTTGTTCAAAAAGAACAAGCCGAAGCGCGCTTCGTTGATGAGGCTTGAACTGAAAGTGTGAATGTCAGACACCGCCAGCGTGCGGTTGCGGTCGCTGCGTTTGAGCGTGACCGGCGAGACCAGACTGTTCGGATCGGGAAACGGGTCGAGACCCGGAAAGTTGGCGAAAAAGAATGTGCCGTTGAGCGAATTGGCTTCGCTCACTTTGTAATCGAGCCGCGTGGTGAATTGATTTTGTTTGAACGACGCGGGGAATACGTTGCGTTGACGAATGAAGGGATTGCCGCCGACCGCGAGGTCTGCGCCTGCGCCCGTGTTGATGTCGCGGCCTACGACGTTCGAGCCGCGCGGCGCGGGGACGAAGAAATCACCCGTCGCCGGATTGCGGATGTTCAGCAAGCGCACGGCGACGTCGGCGATGGCGTTCGCATTCGGAATCGAAGCCGTGATGCCGGGGTTCAACTGGCTGAACGCGGCAAAGAGATTTTCTTTGGTGCGCGCGCCGCTAATGAGTTGCAGGGCTTGCGGCTGCACCGAAATGCTGCTCGCCGTCGGCACAAAAGCCGTGCTGGCTTCGGTGCGTTGATAGTTGCCGAAAAAGAAGAAGCGATTTTTGATGACCGGGCCACCGATGGTGAAGCCGCCTTCGTTGCGGCGGGCGCGCGGACGATCAATGCCGTCTTTGTTGAAGAAAAAATCATTCGAGTTCAGCTTTTCGTTTTGCAGGTAATAGTAAAGCGAGCCGCTGAAATTATTCGTGCCGCCTTTAGTGACGAGTTGGAAGTTGCCGCCGCCGCTGCGTCCAGTCGAAGCGTCATACAAGCTGGTTTGCAGCTTTACTTCAGCGAGCGATTCGGGCGCGGGCGAAATGTTGTTGTTGAGCGAACCTTCGTTGGAAGTGATGTTGGTGGCGTCTACGCCGTTGAAACTCAGGCTCGTGCTGGTGGTGCGCGTGCCGTTGACCGAAGGCGAAATGTTGCCGTTGCCGTTCGTCAGCGAAGGCGGCAGATCGGAACTCACGCCCGCTTCGGCAGAAAGCAAATGCGTGAAGCTGCGCGTTGAGGTCGGCACTTTGGTGAGTTCTTCCGCATTCAACTGGCGAAAGGTCGTGACGGTGGTCGGCGTCAGCAATGGTGCGGTGTCGGTGATTTCGACTTGAATGCTGACTTCGCCGACTTCGAGTTTGGCGTCGAGTACGCGCGGCACCGAGGCTTCGACCGCGACACTGGCGACGGCTTTCTTGAAGCCGCTGGCCTCAAACGAAATTTTGTAATCGCCTACGGGCAGCACGGCGATTTGCCAGCGGCCTTCGGCATCGGCGGTGGTGGTGCGATTAAAGCCGGTCGCGCTGTTGCTGGCCGTAACTTTTGCGCCCGCAACCGAAGCGCCGCTGGCGTCTTGAATGACGCCGCTCAAACTGCCCGACGGGCCAGATTGCGTGAAAATAGATAAAGATAAGCTCAACAGCAGCGTCAGCGCGCTGCTCCATCGTTTGAGCGTCCGTTGGTGATTAAACATAAAGGCTCCTTTTTTCTTCTGCTTTGATTCCGTGAATAAGAAAGCGGTGTGTCGGTTAAGGCGAGAGTATGGCAAAGCGACCTAAAGCCAGTTTTAGGCAGGCGTAAAATTGAAGTTAAGTTTCACCTCAAGTCAGCAGATAACTAACCGTCGTGTAATCAGCGTGGCGCAGCGTGATGGGAATCTGCCGCCGCGCTTCTTCCTGCGCCGAATGAATTTCGCCTGCCTGACGGCAAGCGGGCGAGCAATACACTTTCCAGTCTTTGCCGACGTAGCGCGTTGCTAGTTCCATCGTTTCAGCGCAATGAGCGCATTCGTTTTCATCGCGTCTAGCCATATGGGTTTCCTTTCGTGGGTGAATTGATAAGTCGCGGCGGCATAGGCGGCAGCGATGCGCGCTTTTGCTTGGGACGCGAGCGAACGCGCGACATAGGGTTCCAAGTGTGGCTCCAGCGGAGGCAAAGCCAGCAAGACTGCTTCGGCGGAAGGCAGGTGCAGCAAGCGCCAGAAGTGTCGAACGAAATCCATCTCGCCATACCAGCACAGCGCGTCGCGCGTTTCGTGATTGAGTGGCTTTTCGTTGATGGCGAGATAACGCAACGCCAGCGGTTGAATCGGCGTCGCAGTGCGGGCGGCAGCGGCGAAAAAGAAGGGATGAAACCGCAACACGCGCGTGCCGTTTGTGGTCGTGCCTTCAGGGAAAACCACTACGTTGGTGCCTTGTCGCAAGGCGCGGCAAACCTGGTAAAAGGCTTGAACGTTGCTGTGCGGGCAATCGCGTTGAATAAAGATCGTTCCGCCCAACGAGGCCAGCCAGCCTAACAGCGGCCAGCGACTGACTTCGCTTTTGGCAACAAACAAAGTTGGGCAGTGCGCCGCAATGACGAGGGTGTCGAGATAGTTTTGATGATTGCTGACGAACAGCGTGCCTTGCGTCCCAAAGGGTTGCTGCAACTCTTCCGCGTTCACGCGCAACGCTAAAAGGGCGAGCAAAGCCCGCGCCCACCATTGCGTTAAGCGAATTTGCCAACGCATCCGCACCGCTTCGTCAGCGCCTGACAACACCAAGCGCAACGTCGCGCAAGCCGCGAGCGTGGCGAGGCAAATCATCAGAAATAAAACAAGCCGCACGAGCCGCCGCATCATTACGCCGCCACCTCTGCGGAATAATGTTGTTGATAGCGCGCCGCCATTTGCGCCGTGCGTAACAGCACGAACAGATCCGCCGTGCCAAATTCAGCGTCGAACGCAGGCGCTCCACCCATGACCGCGCCTGCGCGCAAGTAGCCTTTCACCAACGGCGGCAACGCCCGCAACGCCGCGCGTTCATTGAGCGTATCGGCCATTTCATCGGCCAGCGTTTCAACCAGCGGCATGCGATGAGATTCAAGCGGAGCGACCCGCAAGTCAGTCGGCGCGAAATGATGGTGACGTAAATAAGCGTAAACTGGCGCGATTTCGTGCGCGCCCGCCGCGTGCAAACTCGCGCAGCCGAACAGGTATTCAATGTTGAATTGCGCGGCATATTGCGTAATCGCCTGCCACAGCAAATTGATCGTAGCGAACGAACGATGCGAACGGGCGACGCACGAGCGACCGAGTTCGAGCGTTTCGCCCGGCAGGTTTTGCAGGTTGGTCAGATCGAATTCGTTGGCTGAGTAAAAGCCTAGATTGCGTTGCGCTATGCTGCCGCGCAGCAAGCGATACGTCCCGACGACCGCGTCGGTGTTCACGTCGCGCACGATCAAATGATCGCACCACGCATCGAACGCATCACGGTCAAAGCCGTGTTCATAAGAGGCGCTCAAGCCTTCGCGCAATTCGAGATTGAATACCTCAAAGCGCAACCGCATGGCGGCGTCTATCTCAGCGAACGTCGTAGCGAGTGAGACTTCCAGATGGTTTTGGCGCAAGCGCAAGCCGGTTTGAGCTTGTAACTGTAACGTCATGTTTTCTCCTGTGTTTGTGGGGGTGCCGCAGCAAACCTCGCGGAAAATACACAACGCACCTTTACGCTGTGTTATGGCGTTGTTAGTTGTTGGTTAAAAATTACGTTGGGCAGCTTGCGCCGGTTAATCGCGTTGCCAGTCAGGCGCAAGCCGGTCAATGAACAGGCTGCCGATCAGTTGCACGGCGCACAGGCTCAGGTGCGCGCCCATCAACAGCCAATCTGGCAAAGGAGCAGTCGGCGGCACACACAAGATTGCGGCGGAAATGACTTCGGCAAAACTGATGTGCCGCTTCGCCAGCCGATGATGTAAGAGGTGCAACAGTTGAACGATCCACAGCAGCGCGTAAGTGTTTTGTGGAGTCAGCATTGTCATAGCCTCCGGTAAATTGACGGGACCGGCTTATTCGCCGCGTTGCGGACGCAGGCGCAGAAACAGGCGATAGGAAACCGGCTGCGGCCCGTAAAGAAGACTGATCAGCGTGGGCTTGTAATAAAACGTCGCATCCGCGCCTACGCCAAAACGCCAGCCCTTGCCGTCGTAAATGTCCCGCACCCCGCCGAAGGTGAAGACTCCAACGCGACGCCAAAGGCTGAACAGCGCCAGATCAAAGCCGAAGGGGTCAGGATGCAACGGCACCGCACGGCTTGTGGTGCGTGCGGTTTCCGCGTTGAGATTATTCGGTGAACAACGCCGGGCGTAACACTGGCGATTGGGGGGCCGTGGGAAAAAGGCGCGCTCTAAATTGGTTTTTATTGCGGCGGGAACACGGGCACGAGCAACTGCGCTGAATTTGCCAACGCGAGTTTGTGCAACGCATGCCCTTGTGCAAAAGCGTGCGGCGCGCTGTTCGGTTGCGGGTGAAAGTTGAAGGCTACGCCGAGCAAGGCCGTGTCGTTCGCTTCCCAGAGTTTCAGCCAGCCGGTGCGTTGCGTGGGAATCGTTTCGACAAAGCGCGGCGGAAAGTTTTCATTCAACGACGCTGCGATTTGCGGACGCGCGACGGTTGCTGTGAAAGAGGAACCGTTGCTCGCGTCATCAAACAAGGTTCCCGTCAATGTGCCCAACGGACTAACGCCGTTCGTTAAATCGCCGCCAAAGCGATTCACGATGAGCAAGGTATCGTTGCCGTCCGCGCGACTGTGCAGGCCGGTCAGCGCCAACTTACGCGGCGCTTGCGTGAACTGTTCGCCATCAAAACGCAACGTAGCCATGCCTCCTTCGCAATTGACGACGGCGTTCGGACGCAGCGCGAAAGCCTCTGCCGCAAAGCTCGCCGCGTGGCCCGAAGGCAGCTTGATACTCGCATCGCCTACCAAATGATTGAAGCTCACCGGGCAGCCCGCTTCATTGATCGCCAACGCATACACAAAACCCGTCACGCCCGGATCAACGTCCGAAGCCAGAAAGCTCACCGTTTGTTGCGCGGTCAGTCGCACGGCAGTACGTGTCACCGCGCCGTCTGCGCCATTCACAAAAAACAAACGCAACGCGACGGGCTGTGACTCGTGCGTATTGGTCAAGCTCATCCGCGTGTTGTGAACATTTTGGCTGTTCGCGTCTGAGGTGAAGTAACTGAAGAACAACAATGAACCCACGCCCGATGAGAGCGATTGAATTACCGGCGTCGGCGTTGGAGTCGGCGTCGGCGTTGGAGTCGGCGTTGGAGTCGGTGTCGGCGTTGGAGTCACGTTGCTGAAAGGTATGACGACTTGTGCCAGATAGATTTCATCGCCTGCGAAGCCGTTGTTGTTATCGGCTTGATTACCAGCGGCGAAAAACGTGACCGGGCCTGCGTTGTTGGCGGGCGCAGTCCAATTGACGGTCCAGCTTGCGCCGCCGCTTTGTCCGGCGAATGAACCGGCGAGCGTGTGTTGCGCGTACTGCCGCTGCAAGATGGTTTCCTCTACGATTTGCGTCGTCGCATCGGAGCTTTGCCACGAGCCGGCGCGCTGCGCCTGGCCGTCGAGCGCCGTGACCTGAAAGCCCCAGCGTTGTCGCGTAGGGTCAAACGCTGTGTGGCGAATGGTGATTTGATAAGTCTGCCCGGCTTGATAAGCGGCGGGCGCGCTGATGCGAAAGCGTTCAACGTCAATCGAGCGACGATTGCCGTGACATTCGCCGGTGGCGCAGGTCAATTCGCCGGGCGCTCCGGTGCGTCCGGCATCGGGGCCAGAAGAAAAGGCGTGTGCGCTGCGTTGCGTCGTTTGCCAAATACTCAACCAGAGAAACAGAAATAAAAACAAAAGTTTGCTGTGACGGAATCGTTGCATTGCTTGCCTCCGAATAAATTGTCGTGTGAGGCGACGTTAGCAAGCGTGCGTTAAATCGAAGCAAAGCATTGCGGCGCAATCCGCAGATTTAAGGAAACCTTGAGGCTCGGCTAAAGGCCATTTAACAGTGCGTTGGTATGCTGCCGCTTCGCATCGGGCAAGTTGTATTCGATGCGAATTCCTTTCACTGAAATCAGCGATTAACCACACAAGCTGACGTTAAAGACGCGCGGTGCTGCGTCTTTAACGTGTTGTCCTTCGTGTGTCTGGCCGCCGGGTTTCGCAATTCATTCGCAACTTATTTTGGGTGCCATTCGATTTCACTATTTCACTGAGGAGCAAACACTATGCAGGAAAGTCAGGCAGAACACGTCAATCCGACCAACAACGAAAGTTTTGAGGACGTAATGGAACGCCATCTCGCGCGGCGTTCGTTTTTGAAAGGCGCGGCGGCGACCGCGTCAATGTTAGTGCTGCAACAAGCCATCGGCACCGAAGCGGCGGCGCAAGCGGGCAGCATCAGCTTCGGCGCGATTGCGCTCAACAACGAAGACCGCATCGTCGTTCCGCCGGGTTATGGCGCGCGGCCTTTGATTAGCTGGGGCGATCCGATCTTTCGCGATGCGCCCGCCTTCGACATTCGCAATCAAACGCCCGAAAAACAGGCGCGGCAGTTCGGCTACAACTGCGACTTTTTGTTCTTCCTCGAATTCGCCGCGCGTCCTTTCGGCGTGCAACGCGGCAACAGCGGCTTGCTCTGGGTCAATCACGAATACACCAACCCTGAAATGATGTTCCCCAATTACGACGCGGCCAAAACCACCAAAGCGATTGTGGACATCGAACTCGCGGCGCACGGCGGCACGGTCGTGCAAATTGATCGCACGCGCCGCAGCGCCACTGACCGCACGCCCGTATGGAAGCCGAATGTGCAATCGTCATACAACCGCCGCATCACGGCTGAGACGCCGATGGAAATCACCGGCCCAGCTGCCGGCCACGAATTGCTCAAAACCAAAGCCGACCCGACCGGCAAGTCGGTGAACGGCATGCTCAACAATTGCGGTGGCGGCGTGACGCCGTGGCGCACGATTGTCACTGCCGAAGAGAACTTCAATCAGTATTTCGGCAACCTCGGACAAATTCCCGCGAGCGACCCGCGTCGCGCGATGCATGCGCGTTACGGCATGCCGACAGGCGCGAGCGAACGCCGCTGGGAAAACTTCTATGACCGCTTCGATATGGGCAAAGAACCCAACGAAGCCTTTCGCTTCGGTTATATCGTAGAGATTGACCCGTTCAATCCGAACGCCACGCCGAAAAAACGCACGGCGCTGGGCCGCGTCAAACACGAAGCCTGCACCTTTGTCGTCGCGCCCGATCAGCGCGTAGTCGCTTACACCGGCGACGATGAACGTTTCGATTACATGTACAAGTTCATCACGGAAGGGAAATTCGATCCGACCAAAGGCACGGCGAACGGCGACTTGCTCGACAAAGGCACGTTGTATGTCGCCAAGTTCAATGACGACGGCACAGGCGTGTGGATTCCGCTGGTCGCGGGGCAAGGTGCGCTCGCCAATTGGACGCAAGCCGAGATTTGCATTCGCACGCGCGAAGCCGGTGATGCCGTCGGCGCAACCAAAATGGATCGCCCCGAAGACATCGAAACCAATCCGGTCAACGGCAAAGTCTATTGTGCGATGACCAACAACACGCGCCGCGGCGCGAGCGGACAAGCGGCGACTGACAAAGCCAATCCGCGTGCGAACAATCGTCACGGCCACATCATCGAATTGACCGAAGCCAACAACGACGCGACTTCGACGACGTTTCAATGGAGCATCTTCATGCTGTGCGGCGATCCGGCAGTCGCGGCGGATGGAACGTATTTCGCGGGTTGGCAAGGTGCGGTCAGTCCGATTTCTTCGCCTGACAACATTGCGTTCGACAAGGCCGGGAACTTGTGGATTGCGACTGACGGGCAAATCAATACCTTCCGGCAAAACGACGGGATTTACGTCGTACCGACCGCCGGGCCGCAGCGCGGTTATCTGCGCCAGTTGTTGAGCGGCCTGCCAGGCGGCGAAGTCGCCAGTCTCGCCTTCAGCGCCGACAACATGTATCTATTCGCTTCGATTCAGCATCCGGGCGAAGGCGGCGTCTATGGCAACACGTCCAGCACGTTCCCTGACGGCGGCATTCCGCGTCCGACCGTCGTCGTCGTCGAGAACGCCGCCGGTTCGCGCGTGATCGGTAGTTAGCAAAATTCTCTCTTGACTCTCATAAGAACCTCCATTGACAGGCCGAAGCGCACCACCGTCTTCGGCCTGCTTTTTTTTTCAGAAGAAGGAGCCGTCGTTACATGATTGCTCAATACGAAGCCCTGCCGATTTGCCCATCCTGCCACGGCGAAACGCCGCGACTGACTTATTGCACACACAGCCATCGGTTGTTGTGCGGCGATTGCGCGTTGACCGATGCCGATTTGTTTTTTCTCGAACTCGTTCAACGCGACGAAGCCCGCGAGCTGGTTGCGTGATTTGACGTAAAGCTAACGTGCGCTTGAAGCCCTTTTAACAGCGTTGTTGCTATGGTGCGGCGATGCTTACCATTTCGCAGCCATCGCCTACGCGGTTGCTGTTCCTGTAACTCATTCGCTACGACAAGGAGAACTTTTATGACACTTGCTAACAATGCCAGTTTTGACCCAACGACGATGAGCGGTTTGCTCGCTACACAGTGGCTGATGTCCGAAGCCGCTGAAGAAGAGATGACCGAAGAAGTCGAAGTAGACCCGGAAGAACAAGAAGAAGACGAGGAAGAAGGCGAAGCAGAAAGCGACGAGAATTAATCGGCTGGTTTCGCTGTTACGAGTTTTTGCTGCCACCCATTTATCAGCCCCGCCAATGTTGATTGGCGGGGCTGAATTTTTGCCCTTATGGTTGAAGTTGACGAATCGCCGCCTGATCGCGTTCGGCTTCGGCTGGTTGTCCGAGTTGCAGCCACACCAGCGCGCGGTTTTCATAAACCACGGCGCGGGGTTTGAGCTTGAGCGATTGCGTGTAATCAGCCAGCGCGCGCTGCCAATCACTCAGCATCACATAAACATTGGCGCGATTGTTCCAGGCTTCAGATTGCTCAGGCTTGAGCGTGAGTGCGCGTCCGAAATCATCGAGCGCGGCTTGCCATTGATGTTTGGCGCGCCAGATGTTGCCGCGATTGCTGAGCGCGCCGGCGTGTTTGGGTTGCAGTTGCAAGCAACGATTGAAATCAGCCAAGGCTTCTTCCTGTCGTTCCTGCTTGAGGTGAATGACGCCGCGCGCGTTCCAGGCTTCGGCGTAACGCTGATTCAAGCTCAAGGCGTGTTGCACATCGGCCAGCGCATCGTCATAAGCCTGCCGCTCAAAGCGCACCAGCGCGCGCGCCAGCCAGGCTTCGGCTTTGCGCGGCGCGAGTTCGTGGCAGCGCGCATAAGCCGCTTCGGCCTTTTGCCAGTCGCCGTTGTCGCGGTGCGCATTGCCCAGATTGAGCCAGGCTTCGGGCAAGCGCGGCTGCAACCTCAGGGCTTGCGTTAAATCGTTAAGCGCGGCGGGCGCATCGCCCTTGAGCAGCCACGCGGCGGCGCGATTGTTCAACACATATGCCGTGCGCGGATCAATCACGCGAATCGGCGATTCATCGGCGCGCGGCGCTTTGAGATGCGTCATCGCTTCCATCGCCTGATTGAAACTTTCGAGCGCCGCATCTGCCGCGCCTTTTTTCAAATGCTTCAATCCTTTTTCAAAGTGCGCTTCGCCGCCTTGCCCGAAGGCAGACACACAAAGCCCCAACCAGATCACTGACAAAGTAATCACATATTTCATAAAACTAACCTTCTCCTGCTTGATTCTGTTGTGCGGCACTTGCTCAAGCTGCGCGGGCTGCGGCCAGTGCCATGAGTGGATGGGGCAGAGTCTAGCGAAGCCGTCTTAGATGGGTGTGAGCGATTGGTTAAATGACTGTGAAGCCCTCAGAACTAACCTCGACTTAAAGCCGAACTGAAGCCGGTGCGCCTGGGTTTTCCTGAGATTGATTTTCCGAAGGTACGCGCTGCGCTCTCGTTCGAGGGCCAACCCGTAGGCGAGATCGGGCTGCGTTATAAAGGCAATTCGAGCTATATGGGCGCGCGCGATTCGCTCAAGAAATCTTTCAAGCTCGATATTAACGACCTCGACAAACACTCAACGCCGAAGAATTCAAGCAGGCTTTCGCTGCGCGCTTCGCCGAATGGAACACCGATAAAAACCAGACGCTCGATCAAAACGAATTCAGCAGCGGCTTGGGTACGTTGATTATGTCGCGCGGTTTTGGCCCGCCGGGCATGAGGCAGAAAAAAGAAAATGCGGGAAAGGAAGTAAGTCGCAACTACAGCGGCTTATTTTCCTTTCCCGCATTTTCCTTTTGAGAATTGCGGTTGCTGCTTCAGAAATGATACCGCAACGAAACCTGCATCGAGCGATTCGTACCCGTGCCGATGTCTACTGACAGTTGAGTTTGTAAGTGTAGCGTCATGCGTTCTCCTGTTACGGGTTAGGCGAGCAATGCCAATGCTGAATGATTCATTGCTTGATGGAATGCGGTATCTCACGGTGAGCAAAATACACAGGCTGTCTTCAGGCTGAGTTATGGCCTGGTAAGTTGTTTGTTAAAGATGGCAAGCCGGAACACTTAACATAGATTTTAACTCTGCTTTAAGTGCCTTTAACGTCCCGTTGTTAGTCTCCGCCGCTACTGATGCAATCACACTAGCCTGAGCGGTCGTCCCAGACAGTCTGGGCAATACAGATACGGAGACTCACACTATGTTCACCACTCATCATCACTATGCGGCGAAGCGCTGCTTTGCCATTGCCTTCATGTTTTTCAGCTTGCTGGCGTTGTGCGGCTCGGCTTTCGCCCAATCAGAATCAGGCAGCGCCGCTGTCGAAGGCACGATCAGTGCGCCCGATGGCAAAGTCATCGCGGGCGCAACGGTCATAGTGCGCAATCTCGAAACAGGTTATGTGCGTACGCTCACGACCAACGAACGCGGCCAATTCGTAGCCAGCGTGATGCCGGTCGGCACTTATCTGATTGAAGCCAGCGCGACCGGATTCGCCACGATCAAACGCGAGAACGTAGCTCTTTCTGTGGGCAATACTGAGACCGTCAACCTGCGGCTGGCGATTGGGGCGGTGAATGATGCGATTACGGTTTCGTCAGAAAGCATTTTGCTCGACACCGAAGAAGGCGCGACCGGTTCGACGATCAACCAGCGCGCCGTGAACGACCTGCCGATTCGCGGACGCAATTTCACCGACTTCATTCAACTCACGCCGGGCATCGTGCAGGAATCAGATCGCAAGGGTTTGGTCATCGCCGGACAGCGTTCGATCAACTCGAACATTGCGATTGACGGAGCCGATTTCAACGATGCGTTGCAAGGCAATCAGCGCGGCGGCAACGATGCGATTTTCTTTTTCCCGCAAACCGCGATTCGTGAATTTCAGGTCGTGCGTTCAGGCGCGACGGCTGAAGTCGGGCGCACCGGCGCGGGCTTCGTCAATGCGGTCACCAAATCGGGAACCAACGACTGGCACGGCGAAGCGTTTTTCATGAATCGCAATCCGCGCCTGACTTCAGATGATGCGTTCGGCAATAAGGGCAACAACCAACAGAATCAATTCGGCGGTTCGGTGGGCGGGCCGTTGCGCCGCGACAAGGCGTTTTTCTTCGTCGGCGCAGAACAGAACTTTTTGACCATTCCTTACTTCGTGCGCTTTGGCGCTCCGGCGGCGAATCTCACCGTGCCGACGAACATTCTTAGTCTGCAAGGCGAACACGAAAGCACGAATAATCCGACAGCGGTGTTTGTGCGCACCGATTTCATTTTGTCGCAAAGCAACACGCTGAATGTGCAATACACTTATTCGCGTTTTAGCGGTGACAACTTCGGCGCGCTGGCTGACGGCACGACACTGACTGACAATTTCGCCGCGACCAATTATTCAGCAGGCGCCTTGAGCAACGGCGTCAAAGCAAGTTTGGTTACGGTGTTGGATGCGCGCACGATCAATGAATTCCGCGCGCAAATTGCGACTGACAATCGCCGCGAAGACCCGACCGCCGTCGGCCCTGAAATTCGCGTAGACAATTTTGGACGCTTCGGCAATTCCAGCAGCCGCCCGCGCCGCTTTGAAACGACGCGCTATCAACTGTCAGACAATCTTTCGCTCAACACGAACGCGCATCGCTTGCGCTTCGGCGTTGATTACAACCTCAACGAATTCAAGGCGCAGCGCCAGTCTGACTTTCTCGGCCAATGGCGTTTCAGCAGCCTGGCTGATTTTCTCAACGGCATTCCGCGCCGCTTCACGCAAACCGTCGTCACCGTACCCGAATTGATTACGGCGGGCGGCGATCAACAGGAGCTTGCGTTTTTCATTCAAGACCGCGTCAAGCTGGCTTCATCGTTGACGCTCACGGCGGGCTTGCGTTGGGAAGGCCAATGGAATCCGCAACCAATACGCCCCAATCCGTTGTTGAAAGAAACCACGTTCATTCCCAACGATCTAGAAATGTGGCAGCCGCGTTTGGGCTTGGCGTGGGACGCGGGCAATCAAGGCCGCACCGTCTTGCGTTTGTCAGCCGGACTTTATAACTCGCGCACGCCGGCGACGCTGTTTCATCGCGTCTTCACCAACAACGACATCATCACTAAAGATTTCAGCTTTGACGAACGCGCGGGCGCGTGCCGCACAGCAACAGGCGTGGGGGGCGCAGCGATTCCGGCGAATTGCATCTTTCGCGGCGCGGGTACGATTCTGAGTTATCCGAACATCTTGACGGCAGTGCCGGTGTTGCCGACGGGCATTAACAACCGCGTAGCGACGCGGGCTTTCGGTTTTCAACCTGACTTTCGCAACCCGCGCACCTTTCAGGCTTCGGCGACGTTGGAACAAAGCCTCGGCAAAGATGCGAGCCTTTCGGTTGGATATGTGCGCGCTTCGGGCTGGAACCTGCAACGCCGCGTAGACCGCAATCTCGCCGCGCCCGTGATTGATGCGGCGACCGGTTATCCGCGCTTCACCGCGCCGCGCCCCAATCCTGCGATTGGCATTTTCTCGATCAACGAATCGTCGGCGCATTCGACATACGACGCGCTGGTGGTGAATTTGCAGCAGCGTTTCGCGCGGCGTTATCAGCTCGGATTCAATTACACGCTGGCAAACAACCGCGACGACGATTCGAACGAACGCAACTTCTCACGCGAGACGACGCTGAATCCGTTTGATCTGAAAGCCGAAGCCGGGCCGTCGAAACAGGACGTGCGGCACAATTTCAATTTCAACGGATTGATTGATCTAGGCGCGGGCTTCACGTTGAGCGGCATTTTGATTACGCGCTCGGGCTTTCCTTACACCGCTGTCGTGGGCGACGACATTCAAGGCGATGTGAACACTGACAACGACCGCGCCATCATTAACGGACGCCTCGTGCCGCGTAACAGCTTTCGCCAACCGAATTTTTTCAATCTCGACATGCGCTTGTTGAAATCGTTCAGTCTCGGCGAAACACGCAAGCTGTCGTTCACGGCGGAATTTTTCAACGTCACGCGCGCGGCGAACAAAAACTTCGGCGTTGACGGCATCAGCATCTTCGGCAACGCGGGCAACAGCTTGCCTGCCGTAGCCGTGCCGACGGTGTTTCCGCTGCCGGGCGAAGCGTTCACTGCACCTTCGACCGCGCGTTTCGGCGGCCCGCGCCAGTTGCAACTGGGCGCGCGCTTCACTTTCTAAAATTTACGAAACGATAAAGCGCCGCTAACACGCGCTTAAAAACTATGCGTTAAGGTAAGCGCCTATTTAGGTGCTAGTCCTGTGTCTCTGAAGAGCGTTCCCTTTTTAGTTGTCGGGAACGCTCTCTTTTTATCTGGATTGGTTTTCAAGAAGGAGTGCGTGTCAGTAGCCCGCGCGTAAGCAAGGGCTGCCTCGGCAAGTACGTCCTTCGGCGTCAATGTGCGCGTTGTCAGTGCAGCCCTTGCTTACGCGCGGGCTACTGACACGGTACGCGAAGAGGATGGCGCTGAAATTAAAGCAAACTTGAAGAAGGCTTAACACGTGTTTAACAGATACTTGTTAGGCTCGCCGAATACCACAACCGCAAAGCACCGGCTTGAAGGAGAGAAGCAATGCCAATGATGTTGGAGCAGGAATGGAATGGGTTACGCGACCAGATATTATTGATGGGTGGCGAAGCAGAACGCGCGATTGACAGCGCGATGCGTTCGTTGGTTGAACGCGATTCCGAACTGGCCGCTGAAGTAATCGCCGCCGATGATTTGGTAGACGCGCACGAACTCGAAATTGATCGCACTTGCATGCGCCTGTTTGCGCTCAAAGTGCCGGACGAACGCGAGCTGCGCATTGTGTTAAGCGCGGCGAAACTCACACCGATTCTCGAACGCATCGCCGATCACGCCTGCAACATTGCGCGTGCGGCGATTGATTTGAACGACGAGCCGCAATTGAAACCTTACATTGATTTGCCGCGCATGAGTCAGCGTGTCTGCGCAATGCTGAAAGATGCGCTGGATGCTTACGCCGCTGCTGATGCGCGCGCCGCTCGCGCCGTGATTGATTGCGATGACGAAGTTGACCGGCTTTACGACCGCATCTTTCACGAATTGCTCGATTACATGGCGACTGATCAACACGCCGCCAGCCGCGCTGCGCGTCTGTTGCTGGTCGCCAAACATCTCGAACGCATCGGCGATTACGTCACGGATATTTGCGAACAGATCGTCTTTATGACCGAAGCGCAAGTCATCAAACATCCGCACCTCTTACGCGCCACATTGGCAACCACATGAAACCATACATCCTCATTGTCGAAGACGATCCTGATCTCGCCGAAGGCATTCGCTATAACCTCGACCGCAACGGCGCTTTCACCGTGCAAGTCGCCGCGAGTGGCGAGGAAGCGTTGCGCTATGCGTTCCCCAGCGGAGCAGGGCGATCAATCAATGGAGGCAATGGCAACAAGGGAACCGGGTCGCTGCAAGCTGTCTCATTGTTCATCCTCGATTTGAATTTGCCCGGTATGAGCGGCTTTGAACTCTGCCGCCGTTTTCGCTCTGAAGACGCTACGCGCAACAAGCCGATCTTGATGCTCACCGCGCGCACCGAAGAAAACGATAAGGTCAAAGGGCTGGAACTCGGCGCGGATGATTACATGACGAAGCCGTTCAGCGTGCGCGAACTCGTCGCGCGCGTGAAAGCCTTGCTGCGCCGCGCGGGTTATGAAGAAGCCGCGCCTGAGGTTTACGACGATGGGCAATTGAAAGTGGATTACGGCGCGTTCGCTGCTTATTCCACCGGCACCGAAGTAAAACTCACCCGCAAGGAACTCGCTTTGCTGGTCATTCTCACGCGCACGCCGGGCCGCGTGATTCCGCGCGAGAAGCTGCTCGATGAAGTCTGGGGGATGCAGTATTACGGCGAAGCTCGCACGCTCGACGTACACATCAGCGGCCTGCGCAAAAAACTCGGCGAATGCGGCCAACGCATCGAAACCGTCATCGGCATCGGCTATCGCTTGCGTTTGCAAGGCGCACAATAATTGAACGTTCTTTCGTGTTAATTACGAAAGCAAGGGCACCATAAATTGGTAACTGCTCACGAATTTAAGTTATCACGAGGTATTGAGGTAGTGCAGCACCTCAATACCTCGTGATAACTTAAATTCGTGAGCAGTTACGTTGTTTCAGGCAATCATGGCGTTGCCCGAATATTATTTGACCCGCGCGGAGCAGGAGATTTTCGAGACGCAACGTCAGGCGATTTATGCAGCGTTCAGCCAGCCGGTGGCGGACTTTGAACTCGTCGAGTTGGGCACGGGCGATGGCGTCAAAACGGCGATCCTGATTGAGCATTGTTTGCAGCAAAGCGCACAACTCACGTATACGCCGATTGATATTTCGCACGCCGCTTTGGATGGCTTGGCAGCGAATTTCGCTGCGCGTTTTCCTATGTTGCCGATGCAAGCCTTGTGCGGCGATTACTTCGACATGCTCGAACAACTCAAGGCTTCGCCGCGTCGCAAGATCATCCTGTTTCTGGGCTCGAATATCCGCAACTTTTCTGCCACGCAAGCCGTCACGTTTTTCTCACGGTTGCGACAGGTGATGCGCGACGAAGACCGTTTATTCATCGGCTTCGATTTGCAAAAAGACCCGCGCGTCATTTTGCAGGCTTACGACGACGCGCAAGGCGTCACCGCGCGTTTCAATCTCAACCTGCTCACGCGCATCAACCGCGAACTCGGCGCTGATTTCGTAGTGGAAAACTTTGCGCATTACGCAACTTATCATCCGACGGAATGCGCCGCGCGGTCGTTTCTGATGAGCCGGGCGAAACAAACCGTATCCATCGCGGCCTTGCAACGCAGCTTTCACTTTCAGGCGTGGGAGCCGGTCTTCACTGAGATTTCGCAAAAATACAGCGAAGCGATGATCGCCGATTTAGCGCAAGCCAGCGGCTTTAGGGTGGCTCACACTTTCTTTGATCGCCGCCAGTACTTTGCCGATGTGCTTTGGCAATGCTCCTAGCCTGATTCTTCACGCTGAGAGCGCGAAACCGCCAGCGTATTCATGGCTTGTCGGAGCATGCATATGCTGTTAAGTTTTCGGCCACACGAATGACTCCTGACTATTTGATGAACCATCCACTTTGAAAAACTATGCAAACCATGAACTTCCCAAAATCGCTGCTTTCGCTTTTCTCGTTGGCGCTCTTATGCGCCCTAACGATGGCGCAAACGTCCACCTTGCGCCCCGCCAATCCAACGGGAACGAATCCGTTGCCGCAGGTCGAAGCGGGCAAGGGCAAGAAAAATTCCGGTAAGAAAAAAGGCAAGCAAGACGCGACGGGCGAAGCGGCGCAACCGTCGGCAAGTGCAACGGGTACGGCTGCCGCCGTGACGCCGGATGCGACCGCCGCAACGCTCGAAACCGGCAAGGGCAAGAAAGCGAAAGGCGGCGGCAAAGCCAATGTTGGAACGTCAGCCGTGACGGCGATTCGCGCCGTACTCAATGCACAAGTCGCAGACTGGAACGCGGGCAGGCTCGAAGATTTCATGCAAGGTTATTGGAATTCGCCCGAACTGACTTTCGTGTCGAGCGGACGCAAGCTGATGGGTTATGACGCGACGCTTGATCGTTATCGCCGCACTTATCAAAGCGACGGCAAAGAGATGGGCCAACTCACGTTCGGCGATCTCGAAATCATGCCGCTCGGCTCAGACACGGCCTTCGTGCGCGGACAATATCAATTGGTGATGAGCGACGCGCGCGAACTAGGCGGACGCTTCACGCTCGTCGTTCGTCAGTTTGCCGAGGGCTGGAAAATCATTCACGATCACACTTCAGCCAATCAATAACTCACCGCTTACCGATTGCGTCCCTAAAATCCGAAGGGCATTCGCCACAAAAAAGCACAGAAGCCACAAATAGGGACATACACCTAAGTTTGTGATTTCTGTGCTTTTTTGTGGCGAATGCTAAACCGGGCGCGAAAGACCTATCCCGTGCCAGCTATCTCAGTTCGCGTAACTTCCCTTTGATGCGTGCGATTTCGTTGTCGGCCAGCGCGAGCGTGAGAGCCTTTTGCCACATGCGGCGGGCGTCGGCAGCGCGTCCGAGTTGGGCGAATACGTCGCCGAGGTGTTCGTGAATCGTGGCGTTGCGGCGCGCATAAGTCAGCGCCTTTTCAAAAGTAGCGCGCGCCGGTTCAAGCTGACCGGCTTTGAATTGCGCCCAGCCGAGGCTGTCGAGAAAGCTGCCGTTGAGCGGTTCGATGGTGAGCGCGCGTTCGATCAGCGCAATGGCCTCAGGCAGTTTCACGCCGCGTTCGGCCAGCGCGTAACCCAGATTATTTAGCACCGTCGCGTTGTCAGGCGCTCGTTGCAGCAGGTCGCGCAGCAGCTTTTCGGCTTCGTCAGATTTTTGGTGGCGGTCTAGCACCGAAGCCAGTTGCAAGGTCGAACTCGGATTCATCGCATCCAGCGCGAGAGCCTGACGCGCAGCCTTTTCCGCTTCATTCAAATTGCCTGCCTGCATTTGCACATTGCTCAAGAC
>JAYSVR010000532.1:0-35107 GCA_043718445.1 Acidobacteriota bacterium
ACAAATTTTGCCGAATACTCCGCACTCCGCACTCCGCACTCCGCACTTGCTTCACTTCCCTTCGCTCGGCTCAACCAACGACTATCTCAAAGAACTGGCCGACGCGCCTGAATTCACCTGCGTCACCGCCGATGCGCAAACCGCCGGACGCGGACGCCGTGAGCGCGCGTGGGTTTCGCTGCCCGGCGAAGGGCTTTATCTGTCGGTGTTGTTGCGTCCGAACAGTGCGCAAGGGAACGTCGCGCTCATCAGCTTGCTCACCGCGATTGCCGTCGCTGAAACGCTGGCCGAATACCGCGTCGCCGGACTCGACATCAAATGGCCGAACGATGTGTTGATCAACGAACGCAAGGTCTGCGGCATATTGGTCGAAGGCGCGAGCAGCGGCGCGCAAGACCTGCGCCTGATCGTAGGCATCGGCGTCAATCTCAATCATCAAAACTTCCCGCCTGAAATCAGCGAGACGGCGACTTCCCTGTTTTTGCAGTTGGGACAAACCGTGAACGTCGCCGAATTTCGTGATCGTTTGCTCGTGCGGTTGCAGCATTGGTACGCGCAATGGCAGCAAGGCTACGCGGCGCAAATCATCGCGCGCTGGCAGGCGCTTTCGAGTTACACGCACGGTCAGGAAGTGACGGTTACGCTCGACGATGAAACCATCGAAGGCCTCACCGCCGGGCTAACGAAAGACGGCGCGTTATTGGTGCGAACAGCGTCAGGTGAATTGCGAACCATCCTTGCGGGCGAAGTGACACGCCTGAGAAAAGCGATTCACGCTTGAACCGGAAGGGCATTCGCCACAAAAAGGCACAGAAGCCACAAAAGCTCTTGATGTTCTTTTTTGTGTCTTTTGTGCCTTCTTGTGGCAACCAACCTTTCATTCAGGAATGACGATAGACACATCTGAACGCGCAAGCTAAGATGCCGCGCGTCGTCAAAAGACATGTGTGATCCCACCGCAGGCGCACGGCAATGACGACCCGATCAGCCGCTGAGATTGATGTTTTATCCGTAGCAATTCCGAACCCACAAAACACGTTTCATCAAACCGTGTTCATTCTTTTGCGGCATGAACTATTTCAATTATTTCTCTGAGATCGAAAACGAATTCGTAAAACGGCGCGGCAGCCACTTGCTGGTGTCGCCACTTGATTGGTCTTTGATCGAAAACTGGAAGCAACGCGGCGTACCGCTGCACGTCGTCTTGCGCGGCATCAATTCGTCGTTTGATGGATATGACAAGCGGCTGCATCGCGGGCGCAAGGTCAATACGCTGTTCTTTTGTCAGCAGGAAGTCGAAGCGATCTTCCTCGATCACACGGCTGCACATGTCGGCGCGAACGGCAACGGGCACGCGCAAGAAACCAGTGAAGCAGACGCTTCACCGTTTAGCGTGAAGCGCGTGCTGGAATACGCGCAAGAGCAACACACGCTGCTTGACGGCTTGAATCGCGCGCACGAAAACGATTGGCCGCTCGCTGAAGTCTTCGGACGCGCCGCCGCCCGCTTGCATGAAATCGTCGCGGCGCTCAACGAGTCTTCCGCGTTCAACGCCGAAGCGCTCGAAACCGATTTGACGCTGATCGAAAACGTCATTCTCGAAGGCCTCAAACAATGCGCCGACGCTGAGACGCTCAAGACGCTCGACAAAGATACGAACAAACAAATGCGCGCTTACAAAGACAAGATGGAAGCCGCCGTGTTTGAACAGACCCGACAAAACTATCTCGCGCGCCGCTTGCGCGAAACTTATCGCGTACCGCGTCTGAGCCTGTTTTATTTGAACTAAATTCATGACTGATTCGGCTGAACAACTCGCGCCCGCGCTCACCCTCGGTGACGTGGTTGAGGTGCAAATCGAAAAGCTGGTTTACGGCGGCGACGGCTTGGCGCGCTTCGGCAAGCAAACTGTTTTCGTACCGCTGGCTGCGCCAGGCGACCGCTTGCGCATTCGCATCACGCAATGCGAACGCAACTTTGCGCGCGGCGTAATCGAAGAGATTCTCGAACCTGCCGCGACGCGCCGCACACCGCCTTGCAAACATTTCGGCCAATGCGGCGGCTGCCAATTGCAACATCTAGAACTCAGCGCGCAACACGCCGCCAAGGCTGAGTTCGTACGCGAATCGTTGCGCCGTTTGGGGCAAATCGAATGGACGAAAGAGATTCCCGTGCGCGCGGCAGATGAGTTCGGCTATCGCTCGCGCGCTGAAATCAAAGTGCGCCGCGACCTGCGCGACCGCGTACACATTGGCTATTTCCAGGCGAACACACATGAGATTTGCGAAGTACGCGATTGCGCGATTCTGCTGCCTTCGCTCAATCGTGAACTGCAACGGCTGAATGATGACCCGGCGCTGATTCCTTATGGCGCGACACGAATACATTTAACCGCAGGCGACGATGCGATTTTCGTTACACCTGCGACCGGCGAAGACGCCAAAGCACAAGAGATAGACGCGCAAGGCACGGCGCATCAAGACATCGCGGGGATGCGATATGAGTTCGGCGTGCGTTCGTTCTTTCAAGGCAATCGCCTGTTGGTCGAATCGCTCGTGTCAGAAGTCGTCGCCAACGCCAGCGGCAAATTAGTCGTAGACCTTTATGCGGGCGTAGGACTTTTCGCGCTGCAACTCGCGCAACATTTTGAGCAAGTCGTCGCCGTCGAAGGCAGCAAACTTTCGGCTGCGCACGGCGTCGCCAACGTAAAAGCCAACAACATCTCGAACGTACATTTCGACGGCCTCTCGGTCGAAGCCTGGCTGAAACACAAAAGCGCCGAATGGTCGCGCCCCGATTTGGTCGTACTCGATCCGCCGCGCGCGGGCGCAGGCCTCACCGTCATCGAACGCCTTGCCGCGCTTGACGCTCCGCAATTGATTTATGTTTCGTGCGACCCAGCTACGTTGGCGCGCGATCTCAAAGCCTTGCTCAGTTATGGTTATCAGTTAGACGCTGTGACGGCGTTTGACCTGTTCCCGCAAACCTTTCACGTCGAAACCGTCGCTAAACTCAGCAAGCCGTAGCGTAAGCTGCCGAGCTTGCGCCGCGTTGTCATTTAGCCCTTACAATCGCAACGAACGCTTTGCGCAAACAGGCATCACGTTGCGCGCTCTTCCATCAATGCGTTCGATTGCCAGCAACACAAGCTCGGCAGCTTGCGCTACGTTTCCTCTATGCGCCGTCTGACCTTTTCACAAATCACTTTGCCGCAGCAGCCGCTGGTGTTTTTATCACTGGCCTTTATCGCAGGGCTTTGGCTCGCGTCGCGCCTATTGTGGACACCGCGCTTTTGGCTGAATGCGTTCGTCGTTGTGTGGTGCGTTGCGCTGTTGGCTTGGCGCATGCAGCTACGCGACACATTCATCACCAGCTTCCTGTTGTTAGGTTTCGCTTGCGCAGGCGCAGGGCTGTGGGCTTTGCACGCAGCGCAAGTCGCACCTTCGCGCGTAGTGCGTTTGCATGAACGCGGCGCGTGGCGCATTGACGAACCCGTCGAACTCATCGGCACGCTTGCCAATGTCCCTGAAGCCGCACCCGATCGTTTTTATCTGAGCCTCAACGCCGAACAACTGGCAACCCTCAACCAAACCCACGTCGCCAGCGGCACTGTGCAAATCATCGCGTCGCTGCGTGATGACGCTGCGCGGCAAGATTTCGCTGCGTTGCAATTGGATTACGGCACGCGCGTGCGAATGCTCGTTACGCTCAACCCCGGCGGAGGCTTCGGCAATCCGGGTGCGCCGCAATTCGGTGAGATGTTGGAACTGCGCGGCGTTGATGCGACGGGCTGGGTGAAAAATCCGATGTTGATCGAACGACTCGGCGATGCTCCGCGCAATGCGCTGTTGTGGCAGCTTTATCACTCGCGGGCTGTCGCCATCGAACGGCTGCTGCAAACTAATCGCCAACCGGCGGCGGGTATTCTGGCGGCTTCGCTGTGGGGCAGCCGTTACTGGCTGGATCGTCGCGCGGCGCAAACCTTTCGCGAAGGCGGTACGTTTCATCTGCTCGTGATTTCAGGCTTGCACGTCGCCGTTATCGCCGCCGTATTGCTGTGGCTGGCTAAACGTTTATGGCGTTCGCGCGTGAGGCAATACGTCGTCGTGATCGTGTTGCTGTGGGCTTACGCCGTAATGGTCGGCGCGCAGCCCGCCATCACGCGCGCGGCGGTGATGATTACCGTAGCCTTGCTCGGCCAGTTACTTTTTCGACAGACGTTGGGCGCGAATACGTTGGCGGCTTCGGCGCTGGTGTTGCTGGCGTGGCAACCACGCGATCTTTTCAATCCGGGCTTTCAGCTTTCGTTCCTCACCGTACTGGTCATCGTCGCGCTGGTCGCACCGCTCTATGAACGGCTGCGAAACATCGGCGCGTGGGAACCTTCGGCAGGCACGCCTTACCCGCCGCGCGTACCGCAAGCAATCAGACGTTTTGCCGAGTTGTTGTTTTGGGACGAACGCAACTATCGCGCCGAGATGAAAGAAGGTACGGTCAAGTATCGTATCGAGAAATGGCGCGCGGCACGTTGGCTGAATCGCGTAAGGCTGCAACCCTTAGCACGCGCAGCCACCGCCACTGTCGCAACCACCATTTTCATCCAACTCGCGTTGCTGCCGTTGATGGTGATTCACTTTCACCGCTTCTCGATTGTTTCGCCGATCACAAATGTGGTCGAGAGCATTTTGATCGGCGCGTTGATGCTGGTCGGCGCGGCGCAACTTCTCATCGGCATATTTAGCACGACACTGGCGACGTGGTTCAGTCCCATCATTAACTGGCTCGGCAAGCTCACCGTCACCGCAGGCGAACAGCCGCTCGCCTTGCCGCTGGCGCGTTTGCGCGTACCCGATTGGGGCACAGGCGAACGTTATGTTTACGGCGGCTATTGGCTGCTATTCATCGTGCTGGTCGTGTTGTTGAACGTGTGGCATCCGTTGCGCAAAGGCGACGCGGCGAATGACGACAAGCGCAAGCGTAACGGACGATTCGTCGCCCTTGCCACTGTCAGCGCCATTCTGTTTATCAGCACGCTCATCATCGCGCATCCGTTCGCGCCGTCCTTCACGCCCGGTCGTCTCGCCCTCACCTTTCTTGACGTAGGCCAGGGCGACGCGATCTTGCTGCAATTTCCGCGCGGACAAACCATGTTGCTCGACAGCGGCGGGCGGCTGGCTTACGCGGCAGATAGTGAAGACCCCAACGACGATTTGTTTCTCGAAGACCGCATCGGCATCGCCGAAGCCGCCGTGATGCCTTACCTGTGGCGGTTGGGTTTGCGGCGTTTGGATTACATCGCGGCTACGCATGCCGACAGCGACCACGTCGAAGGCTTTGACGAAATCGTGCAGGGCTTCGCGGTCAAACAAGCCTTGGCAGGATTCGGCGAGGCGTTTGATGGATCGGGCGATTTGTTTTCGCGCGCCTTGCGTCAACAGAGTATTCCGTTGCGCGTCATCCAGCGCGGTGCGGCTTTTGAATTCGACGGCGTGCAATGGCAAGTGCTGGCTCCTTTCGCTGATAGAACGGTTTCTGACAACAACGCTTCGCTCGTCGTGCGCGTGCGTTACGGTCAACGAACGTTTCTGCTGACTGGCGACATCGAGAAAGAAACTGAAGCGCGACTCGTTCAGGAAGAACCCGACTTGCGCGCCGACGTGCTGAAAGTCGCGCATCACGGTTCGCGCACTTCTTCAACCAATGACTTGCTGGCGCGCGTTAAACCACAGCACGCAATCATTTCTGCTGCCCATCCAAGTCCGTTCGGACATCCGCACCCCGAAGTTGTCGAACGGTTGCAACGCACGGGCGCGCGGCTGTGGACTACCGGCAACTGCGGAGCCATCACCGTGTCAACGGATGGCAGTGATTTGCGGGTCGGCACGTTCAAGCCCTGCACACTTGAGCAGCCCCCCTAAAGCCCTGGTTGAAGCCCCGATTACTGACTTGGCAACTGCCGAGGTTTTCGGTGTATGATGCGCCCCGTTTGACCTAGCGGATAAATCGCTAACGAAGCTCTTGCAAAGCCGATTTTGTAATCCGGCTTCCCCGACTTAATTGCTGGTGAAAAGCAACGGCCTCAGAAGGTAAGGCCTGCGCTCGCCAATCTTGAGCGGAGGCACCCACGCATATGATTACCTGTCCACAATGCAGCACGGAAAATTTGAACGGCTCGACATTTTGCGACGAATGCGGCGCGAAACTCGGATCGGCAGCCGCTGCGGTGCGCGTGGCTTCGGCACCTGCGCCGCCCGCGATGCCGCCGCCGCCCCAATTCGCCAACCAAAGCGTAGCGCCTAAACCCGCCACGCCTTTCGCGCCACCGCCGGTGGTGGCGGCTGTGACGGGACAAAACGCGGCAAGCGCGGCAGGTTCTGGCAGCGGCAGTTTACGCGCCGCCGAAGCCCGCGCCACCCGCATTGAAACGCGCGTCGAGGCGAGTCCGATTAGTTTGGAAGGAAGCGCCGTCAACGGCTTGAACGTGCGCGCGCGGCTGATCATTCAACGCGGTGGACAGATCGGGAAAGAGTTTCCGTTGACTGAAAGCGAATCGTTGATCGGTCGCTGGGACGCCGACGGCGGCATCTTCCCCGACGTAGATTTGGATCAGGACGATCCCGAAGCCAAAGTCTCGCGGCGTCACGCACGGCTTCATTGGCTGAATAATCAATACGCTATCGAAGACCTGGGCAGCACCAATGGCACGTTCGTCAATCGTGGCCCGCGCCTGCTGCCGGGCAATAAACAGAGCTTGAAAAACGGTGACGAAATCATCGTAGGAAAGACTTTTTTGAAACTCGTGACTCAGGGTTAAGCGCGTGAGAAAAGCATTTAGCTTTATTCGCATTCGTTTAACGCTCATCGGATTCGGCTATGCCATTTTGTTCTGAATGTGGCGTGCCCACCGCGACCGGTGATGTTTTTTGCGGCAACTGCGGAGCGATTCAAGAGAGCAACCTTCCGGTTGCGCCTCCCGCTCCGGCAAATCCAGCACCGCTGGCACCACCCCAGGCAGACGGGCAAACATCCCTATTACCTATGAACGCTTCCGGCAATAACGCAGGCATTCAGCTCCCCCCCGGCACGCTGCTGGCGGAACGGTACAAAATCGTTCGGCGCATCGGCGGCGGCGGCATGGGTTCGGTCTATCTGGCCGAAGACCAAAACCTCGCCAACCGCAAAGTCGCCGTCAAAGAAATGATCGAAATGTTCGCCGACGAAAACGCGCGAACCAAAGCCATCGACGATTTCAAACGCGAAGCTGAACTGCTGGCCCAACTCGATCACCCTTCGATCCCGACGATCTACCAGTACTTTTTCGACACCGCACACGGACGCTATTACCTCGTCATGAAATTCATTGACGGCGGCGATCTCGCGGCGCGACAACGCGCGCTGGGCGGCAAGGTTGATGAACTCACCGTCACCAAGTGGGGCATAGAGATTTGCGACGTGCTTGATTACATACACTCGCAAAGTCCGCCGATCATTTACCGCGATTTGAAACCCGCCAATCTGATGGTAGACGCGCGCACCAATCGCATTATGCTGGTTGATTTCGGCATCGCGCGTTTCGTCTCGCCTTCGTCCAAAGGCGTGACGGCGATTGGTACGATGGGCTATGCGCCGCCTGAACTTTTCGCGGGCAATGTCGAAGCGCGTTCCGACGTTTACAGTTTGGGCGCGACCATGTTCCACATGTTGACGGGCAATGACCCGCAAGATAATCCGCTGCTGATTTTCGATTTCTCTAAAAATCCCAAACCGCGCCAGATCAACGATCAACTCTCAGTTGAATTAGAAGACCTGATTTGCCGTTCGGTCGAATACAAACCGGAAAATCGTTTCGCGTCGGCGAAAGCCTTTGGCGAAAGCCTGATCGAACACGTCGCGCGCGTGCAAGGCAATGGTGCGGCGGCTTACTTCCACGCCAAGCAGGCGACGCCGATGTCTACGTTGACCTGCACCAATTGCGGGCGCGAGTTGACGCCCGGCGATGTGTTTTGTGCACATTGTGGCGCGCGGCAAAAGACGACAGCGAAACTCGTCGTACTGGGTACGACCGAGATCGGCGCGCAATTCATGCTCAACCTCGAAGGCGAAAGCCTCATCGGACGCATTGATCCGAATCGCGGCATTCGTCCCGAAGTTGATTTATCGAAATATGATCCGGCAGCGCGCGTGTCGCGTCGCCACGCCAAAATCGTCGCCCGCGAAAGCCAGTTCTTTATCGAAGACCTCGGCAGTGCCAACGGCACGTTCGTCAACGGCTCCGGCAAATTGCCGCAGGGCAAGTTGCACGCTTTGAGCAGCGGCGACGAAGTCAGGCTCGGAGAAACGCTGTTGCGCTTTATGGTTTCGTAAAGCCCTCGCACCTGAAAGGAGACAGGAGTCAGAATACAGGAGTCAGAATGAGTAGCGCATTGCCTATCTCCTGACTCCTGTATTCTGGCTCCTGTATTCCAAACGGGCGCTCCCAAGTGAAAATATCTTTAACGCCCTTTTAACGAATGCCTCAAAACATCGAAGCGCCGCGCACCCCCACGCCAGGCAAGAAACAAGTGGTACTGGCAAGCATCGGGTTACGTTGCGGCGCGTTCCTGCTTGATTACATTTTGACGCTGCTGGTGTTGGCTGTGACGGTGTTGCTGGCCTATTTCGTCAAACGCCGTTTGAATTTGAACGAAGGCGCGAACCTCGTGTTGCTCATCGGTTATCTGGCGACCGCTGCGGTTTTGTTTTTGAATTTGATTTATTTCGCCGAACGCACCGGTCAATCGTTCGGCAAGCGATTCATAGGCATTCGCATTGTGCGACTTGATGGACGCCGCCCCGACTATCGAGATTTGGCCTTGCGTCATTTCGTAGGTTATCCGCTCGCGTTGCTCTGTGCCTGTCTCGGCATTCTGTGGATGATCTGGGATCGCAAGCAACAAGGCTGGCACGATAAACTTTCCGGCACGCTGGTCGTCAAAGAATAACCTCGTTGAATAACGTGGCCCCGCCAAGCCCTGCTTCCCCGTTCACAGCAGGCGATTTTTTTCCTGTTCCCTATGCGTTACCGCGCCTGATTGGTTGCGGCTTCCGAGTACGTCGTGCGATTATGCGCGCGTTGCTTCACCGGTACGAAAAGCAACACGATTCAACCTTATACGACCAATCGAGCCCACGCCTGAAAGAACCTCCCCCTCACACACGGCGTGCGGATTCGCTGGCACTTTGACCCTTCGCACGACTTCAGGAAGTTGAGAGGCTCCCACTTACCGCCTCTCAGTGACCTTTGAGGATTCGAGCTTATGACGGTTACTTATTGTGGGACATGCGGCACCGCCCACACTGCCGCAGCAAGATTTTGCCGCCATTGCGGCGCTGAGTCCGGCGTTTATAACGACACGCTGAACGATTCAGATATGAACAATGGCGTAGGCAGTGGCGCAGGCAATGGCGTGAACCATAGCGACGCGCGCGCGCACTTGCACGTTGTACCTTTGCCCGAAGCCGAAATCATTCCGCTTGCGCCCGCCGCTCAAGTCGTCGAATTCAGCCCTGCGCTAGTCGAAGAAAACGAACACGCCACCGAGGCCTTGCGCCGTTTGCGCGAAGCCAAAATCATCGAAGCCAAACAGGAAGAAGAAGCGCGCCAATACAAAAAAGCAGCGGAGCAACGGCTCTCTCATCGGCTTGCGCAAGTAACACAAACAGCGACGGTAACGACCGCCGCAACACCGACGATTCCGCTGATCGCACCGCGACAGTTAAAAAATCCGCTCGTACCGATTCTGTCCCAACAAGCTGAAGCGAAAGCTAGCCCAAAAAAAGCCGAAGCCAACCCCGAAATCAAACCCGACCTGCAACTGGAAGAATCACCTGCGATTGAAATCGTGCGGCGTTATCGCGGCGCAACGCTGACGCCGACCAATGCGTTGCAAAAGGTCAAAGAGCAAGGCCGTTCGGCCTTTGCGGTACGCGCCGCCGCCAGCATGCTCGGCGTCACGCTGTTGCTCGGTGGGGTTTATGCCTATCGGCATCCGGTTTTCACCGGCAGCCTGATGGGCGGCGTACGCAACTTGCTTTCGCCCGAAGAGCAAAGCGCGCAATTGTTGCAAGCCAGCCGCACCGATTTGGAAGCAGGCAAAGTCGAAGAAGCTACGCAAAAGCTGGAACGCGCCGTCGCGCTCACGCCCAACGAACCCGGCACGCGCGAACAATTGGCGGAGGCTTATGAACAACGCGGACGCACGGATGAAGCCGTAACTACGTTGGACGGCTTGCTCAAGCTCGCGCCTGACCGGCTGGACGCGCGAATGAAACTCGCCGTGCTGCAACAGCGCAAAGGCAACTGGCAGGAAGCGCGCGGCCAATTCCAAAAAATCATTCAACTCGATCCGGCCAGCCAGCAAGCGGCGCAAGCCCTTGACGCTATCGAAACGATTGACGCTTCGTTAAATGCCGCGACGTTGGCGCGCAATAACGACCCCGCGCGCGCGCGGCGCGACAACAGCATCAAGCGCGTAGGCCCGGTGCTGCCGGTCATTGCGGCAGCGCGTCCCGCCGTACCGCTCACGTGGCGTCCATCAGCGGTGGCCGTGACGAACTCTAACAACTCGCTCGACTGGTCGCCGCGTCGCACCTTCGAAGCGCCCGACCCGCTCGCAGTCGCCACGATGCATAAAAACACGGGCATTCGTTATTACAACATTCGGGAATACGGCGCGGCGTTGCAGGAATTGCAGCAAGCCGCCCGGCTGACGCCCAACGACAAAGACCTGTATTACTTTTTGGGCGGCACTTATCGCGGGCTGGGGCAATCGCTCAAGGCGTTCGATCATTACAAACGCTGCGACACGGGCGATTATGCGGGCGTCGCGCGCAGCGGCGCGCAGCAAATCGAAAAACCCGCGCGCAAGGAATACGACAAGTTGCAACAAGCTCGCTTAACGCCTTCTTCCGAAACGAACCAAGACAAGCCGCGTAACGACGGATTGCAAAATCTTTCGGCACCGATCATCGCTCCCTTTGGCGGACGTTCTGCTTTCAGTCCATCCGTTAAAGACTAAATAAATACGCCGCATCATCCCCTATGCCACGTCTCATCGTCAGAGCAACTCCCACCGAAGGCGATTCTATCGTCGAACTCAATCGTCCCCGCATCACCATCGGACGTTCAGCGCGCAGCGATTTGTGCATCAGCGATCCGTTCGCTTCGCGCTTGCACGCCGAAATTCGTCGCAAGGGCGATTCCTGGTGGTTGCACGACGCGGGCAGCGCGAACGGTACGTTGCTCAACGGCGCACGCTCCACCGTCCCCGTGCAGTTGAAAGACCGCGATCTGATTCGCATTGGCGAAACCGCGATTGAATTCAACGACCGTGCCGATACGACTGAGATGCGGCGGGGGACACAAATTCTGGTGAGTGACAGCCTCACCACCGCTGCGCCCGAAGCCACGATTGACAGCGCCGCCAGCAATTCGCGCGCGAACCTGCTCTCGACCATTACGACCACCCATCAAACGCTGATGGGGCAGCACGTCGCGCTCAAATCCCCCACCTTGCAGCCCCCAACCTTGCAAGAAGACACGCTCGCCATCATCAGCCGCGTCAGCGTCACGCTGCTCTCTTCGCTATCGCTCGAAGAAACGCTGCAACAAGTGCTCGAACACATCTTCGAAGCACTCGCGGCTGATCGCGGTTACGTGATGTTGCTCGAAGCCGTTTCGCCCAAGGCTTCAGTGCAAGCGACCCCCGAACTGATGTGCAAGGCGATGAAAACGCGCTCAGGCCAGCACTTGCAGGAAGTCCAACTCAGTCGCTCAATCAGCGAACAAGTCTTGCAACAAGGCCAATCCGTGCTGACTTCTGACGCGCAACACGACCCGCGCTTTCAAACGCATCAATCCATCATGCTCGGTGGCGTACGCTCGGTGATGGCCGTGCCCATTGCCTTCGACGGCTGTGTGCAGGGCATGATTTACGTAGACAGCGCCTTCGCCACCAGCCGTTTCACCGAACGCGATTTGCAATTGCTGACGCTCATCGCCAGCGTCGCCTCAATTCGCATCGAGAACGTAAGGCTGCTCGAATTGCAACAGGAGCAAAAACGTCTCGCGCACGAACTGAGCGTCGCCAGCGAGATTCAAGTGCGGCTGCATCCTGCGACGCCGCCGGCGATTGCGGGCTATGACCTGATGGGCATCAGCTTTCCTTGCCACGAAGTCGGCGGCGATTATTTCGACTTCCTGCAACGCCGCGACGGACGCCACGTCATCGCGCTGGGCGACGTATCGGGCAAAGGCATCAGCGCCGCGCTCTTGATGTCTTCAGTTCACGCCGCCGTCCGCGCACAATGCACGACCGCGCTCGCGCCGCATCAAATCGTCAGCGAGATCAATCAATACATATTCGACAACACGGCGGCGAATCGTTACGTCACGATGTTTTATAGCGAACTCGACCACACGACCGGCGCGCTGACTTACATCAACGGCGGACACAACGCGCCAATGCTGGTGCGCAATTCCGGCGCGGTCGAACGATTGGATTGCGGCGGCTTTCCCGTAGGCATTACGACCGAAGGCGGCTATATCGAAGGCCAATCTCACCTCGCGCCCGGCGATGTGCTGGTGATTTATTCTGACGGCGTGACCGAAAGCGTCAACGAACAAGATGAAGAATTCGGCGAACAGTTATTGATCGAAACCATCCAGCGCCATCGTGGACGCAGCGCCGCAGGCTTGCGCGACCGCATTGACGAAGCCCTGCAAAAATTCGTCGGACGCGCCAAGTCCGTAGACGACCTCACCCTCGTCATCGTCAAACGTCTCGCTTCTGATGGTTTTTAATGTTGTATGGCAACCTGTCAGGTTGCCGTGATGTGAGAATAAAACCCACCAACCAAGGCGAACCCAGCCAAATACCTGGCAACCTGACAGGTTGCCATACGGTTAAGAAAAAGCCGGAATGAATTTCAAACAAACCGGCGCACCCAACGCCACCGAGTGTTCCGTAGCCTTCAGCAAACCCGTTTTCACATCAATGCGAAAGACGACGATGTTGTTCGAGCGTTGATTCGCCGCCAATAAAAACTGTCCGGTCGGATCAATCGCAAAGTTGCGCGGCCAGTCACCGCGTACCGATTCGTGGCCGACGAGCGTGAGCTTTTTCGTTTTGGCATCAATCGCGTAAATCACGATGCTGTTGTGTCCGCGATTCGAGCCGTACAAAAACTTGCCAGTCGGATGAATGTGAATGTCTGCGCAATAGCTCGCGCCTTTGAAATCGGCGGGCAGCGTCGAGATGGATTGCACTTCGCTGAGCGTGCCGCGCGCCGCGATGTATTCAAACATCGTCACGGTCGAGTTGAGTTCGTTGATGACGTAAGCGAATTCGCCGCCGGGGTGAAACACAAAATGACGCGGACCCGCGCCGGGTTTCACCGCTGCCGAACCGTGCGCGATGAGCTTTCCCAACTGCGCGTCAATGCTATAAATCATCACTTTGTCCAAACCGAGATCAGGCACGAAGGCGTGCTTGCCCGCCGCGTCAACGATGATGCAATGCGCGTGCGGTTCGGTTTGGCGTTTGGGATCGAAGCCTTTGCCCGTGTGTTGCGCTACGTCAGACATCGCGCCGAGGCTGCCGTCGAGCTTGACCGGATAAATCGCCGCGTTGCCTCCGCCGTAATCGGCAATCAACACGAACCGTCCCGAAGGATGCACCGTGATGTGCGCGGGTACGCCGGGCGCTGGCTGTTGATTGAGTTGCGTGAGTTCGCCGGTTTGCTGGCTAATCGCAAACGCAGTCACACCGCCATTTTTCTTGCCGTTGAATTCGCCGACTTCATTTGCCGCGTATAGAAACCGGCGCTTCGGATCAATAGCTAAAAACGCGGGACTCGGACTTTTCGCCAAGCTCCCCTTGCTTAATGCCTTGATCTCGCCCGTCGCCGCATTGAAGCGATAAACGTAAACGCCTTCGCTCTTGGTTTCAGGCGTGGTGTAAGTGCCGACGTAAAGCAGCCATTCGTTAGCTGCGGCATGCACAGCATCAACCAACGCGGCTCCGGCAGCAGTGGCAGCCAGCGAATGACAAAACGTACGACGAGACAGCGATTCAGTGTTCATGACAAATTACCTCGACAAATAAATTGGGTTGGAAAAACAACGGGACTATAAAACGGATAACAGATCGTGGAAAGTGGCGCAGGCTTGAGCCTGTGACTCGTTGTGTGGACTTTAGTCCGCGACTCACGCTACGCAATCACTCGCGGACTAAAGTCCACGATACGGCTCACAGACTGAAGTCTGCGCCACGTTGTAGGATCATGTCCGAATTCCGCCAGTGCGATTGCGACGCACGGCGTATAAAGCCTCGTATGGAACTCAATCCCAAAAATTGTTATCAGGCAATGTTGAGCCACGACCCGCGCTTTGACGGACGCTTTTTCGGCGGCGTCACGACCACCGGAATTTATTGTCGTCCGGTGTGTCGCGTCTCGCCGCCGCGTTTTGAAAACATGCGATGGTTCGCTTGCGCTGCCGCTGCCGAAGCCGCAGGCTTTCGCCCTTGTCGGCGTTGCCGTCCTGAGTCGGCGCCGGGTACGCCCGCGTGGCTGGGCAGTTCGGCGCTGGTGTCGCGCGCGCTGCGTTTGATTGACGAAGGCGCGCTCGACGATACGAACTTGGAAAACTTCGCCGCGCGCTTAGGCGTAGGCTCGCGTCACCTCCGCCGCCTGTTTGCCGAACACCTCGGCGCTTCACCTGTAGCGATTGCCAGCGCGCGCCGCACGCATTTCGCCGCGCGCCTGATCGAAGAAACCGCGTTGCCTTTCACCGAAATCGCCTTTGCCGCAGGCTTCGGCAGCATTCGCCAATTCAACGGCGCGATGCGCGCGACTTTTCAACAAGCGCCAACCGAGATTCGCGGGCGCACCGGTATAAAGACCGTGCTTAAGCAACAACCTCCGCAAGCAGGCGCATTGACGTTGCGTTTGCCTTATCGTCCGCCGCTCGACTGGGCGCGGATGAGCGGCTTTCTGCAAGCGCGCGCCATCCCCGGCGTCGAACACGTAACCGCGAACGCCTATCGCCGTACGATACAAATTAACGGGCAAACGGGCGTCATCGAATTGCAGCACGTGCCTGACGCTGCGCACTTGCTGTTGCGCGCGTGGCTGCCCGCACACACGCCGATCATGCAAGTCGTAGAGCGTGTGCGGCGCATCTTCGATCTCAGCGCTGAACCGCAACTCATTCATGAACATCTGCGCCGCGACGCCGTGTTGACCGACGCCGTTGATGCCGCGCCCGGCTTACGCGTACCCGGCGCGTGGGATGCGTTCGAGCTATCAGTGCGCGCCGTACTCGGCCAGCAAGTCAGCGTCGTTGCCGCGCGTACGTTGGCAAGCCGCTTTGCCGCCGCGTTCGGCGAATCATTCGATTCACCGTTTGTGGAATTAACGACAGTGTTCCCTGCGCCTGAAAACATCGCGGCGCGCGACGCAAGCGAACTCACCGCGCTCGGCATTCTGCCCAAACGTGCGGCTACGATTCTCGCACTGGCACGCGCGCTGGCGACCAACGAACTCACGCTCACGCCCGCCGCCGACCCCATCGCCACGATTGAGCAGTTGCAACATATTGCAGGCATCGGCACCTGGACGGCGCACTATATTGCAATGCGTGCGCTCTCGTGGCCTGACGCCTTTCCGCACACCGACCTCGGCGTAATGAAAGCGCTCAACGAAAAAAATCCCAAACGAGTCTTGCTGGCGGGCGAAGCGTGGCGTCCGTGGCGGGCTTATGCGGTCATGCATCTCTGGACCAAAGACGCTTAACGCAACCGTACCGTAATCTGCCGAGATTGCGTCGTTGGTCACGCAAAAACTAAATCAACGGCGCAACTTCGGCAGATTGCGCTATCAATTTCGAGGCATCCACGATGAACTTATATCTTGATCGCATGGCTTCGCCCGTCGGCACACTGCTGCTCGTGTGGGAAGGCGAACATCTGAGAGCGTTAGATTTTGAAGATTACGAAAAGCGTATGACGCGGCTGTTGCAAATGCATTACGGCAATTATGTATTGCAAGAAAAGCCCGCGCCCGCCGCGTGGCACAAGGCGTTGACTGATTACTTTGCCGGAAACCTCGCCTCACTCGACCGCGTTCCCGTGCAAACCAACGGCACTGAATTTCAACGTGCCGTCTGGGCAGCCTTGCGTACCATCCCTGCCGGACAAACGCGCACCTATGGTGAACTCGCTGCGCAAATCCAACGCCCCGCCGCCGTGCGCGCCGTAGGCATGACGAACGGAGCCAACCCCATCGGCATCGTCGTCCCTTGCCATCGCGTCATCGGCGCGAACGGCACGCTGACCGGATACGCTGGCGGACTCGAACGCAAACGCTGGTTGCTCGAACACGAAGGCGCACTGACGCCATCGCTACTCTGATTGCGGATGCCAACACACTCACGGTACAAACGTACCGATGAACGCAGCTACTCAATCCATCACCCACGACCGCACCGCTTCGCTGCACATGCTGTGGGCGTCGTTCGCCTTCGCCCTGATGGCGGCCATCAGCCATTGGGCTGGCGCGTGGTGCGACTGGCAGTTGATCGTATTCGCCCGCGCGTTCGTGGCTTTGTTATTCGCCATCGCCATTGCCAAAGCGAGCGGCGTCAAGCTGGTGTGGCGCGGTTCAGCTACGTTGTGGATTCGCAGCGTCGCGGGCAGCACCGGCATGCTTTGCAACTTTTATGCGCTGGCACATTTGCCGGTGTCTGATACGTTGACGTTGATGAACACTGCGCCGTTGTGGGTGACGTTGTGGTTGTGGCTGGTGTTTGGCGAACGGCCCACGACGGGAATGGCGGTCGCTGTCGTGACCAGCGTCGTCGGCATCGCGTTGATTCAGCAGCCGCATTTCGAAGGCGGCAAGTTCGCCTGTTTGATGGCACTGTGCGGAGCCTTTTGCACTTCGATTGCGATGCTCGGCCTGAATCGTTTGCGGCATCTAGACCCGCGCGCCATCGTCGCGCACTTCTCTGCCGTCGCCAGCCTATTCACGTTGGTCTTTATGTTCGCCTCACGCGCTTCGTTGAGCGTAAGCAATCCGTCAGCGTGGCTCTTGCTCATCCTCGTCGGCGCAGCAGGCGTAGCCGGTCAAATCGGTATGACGCGCGCCTTTGCCAAAGGCCACGCTTCGACCATCTCGGTGATTGCCTTGTCACAGATTTTGTTCGGACTAATTTTTGACGTGCTGTTTTGGCAACGTACGATCAACGCGGTTTCGTGGCTGGGCATGTTGCTGGTCATCGTACCGTCAGGCTGGCTGATCTTGAGCAGTACGCCGCAACAGAGCCACGATTTGATCGAAGCCGAAATGGAAGACTGACACTCACGCCAACTCGCTGCGAAAACAATCGGACAAAGGAATGCTGGCAAAGGAATAATGCTTATTGTTGCCAATAAACCTCATTCCTTTGTCTGGCCTTTGTCTGGATTCCTTTGTCCATCTTTAGTGGTCAAAAAGTGTAGCGGAACGAAAACTGTACGCACCGATTGCCGCGCTAAAAAACAATCGGACAAAGGAATCCAGGCAAAGGAATAATGCTGATTGTTGCCAATAAACCTCATTCCTTTGCCTGGATTCCTTTGTCTGGATTCCTTTGTCTGATTGCTTTGTCTGATTGCTTTGTCTGATTCCTTTGTCTGGATTCCTTTGTCTGGATTCCTTTGTCCATCTTTAGTGGTCAAAAAGTGTAGCGGAACGAAAACTGTACGCGCCGATTGCCAAGTTTGGTGATGATCGAGCCGAACTGATTTTTAGTCGTGTCGGTGAAACCATAACCTTTGGTCGGGTCGCATACGTTGGCGACGGTTCCGCCTACGCCGTTGGGAATGGTTTGCACGACCGCGTTGCAACTGGTTTGCAGCGTCAGGTTGAGGTGAGCCGTTGAGGTCACGAAAGCCTGATTGAACATGTTGAACAAGCCCAGACGGAATTGAATGTTCTGCCGTTCTTTGAAACGGAAATTTTTCATCAGGGTCGCGTCGTGGTTGTTGCGAGTGGGCAGCCGCAAATAAAACGGCGAGACGAAGGCACCTGATTCGCCAAAGCTCGGAATGCCGACGGCACTCAGATTGAACAACTTGTCATTGACGTTCTGGCTGCCGCCTTTAATCACAGGGTTACGCAACAAAATCGGCGCGATGCCGCCTGAGTTCGCAAAGCTGCCGCCCGAAAAACCATTGGTTCCCCACCACGAGACAAAAGCGTTGCCACCATTGAGTCCGTTGCCCGTGGGCGTAACCGTAACCGGCTGTCCCGCCGCATTGGTGAAAGTCGTCGTGCCGCCGCCACCGAAAGCCAGCCGAATCGGTGCGCCGCTTTGCAACGTGGTGATGCCTGAGATTTGCCAACCGTCGAGCGCGCCTTTGGTGAACTTGTTTCTGAATGCGCCGCGCGCCAGCCGTGGCAGGTTCCAGTTGTAATTCACCACCAGATTGTGGGTGCGATCAAAGCTCAATACGCCGAAGTTGCGGTTGCGTACGTCCAGCGCGTCAGTGCCGCCACCGTCGCCCGCCAATACGCCCAACGCTTTTGAAAACGTATAGGCTCCGGTGTAGGTGAACGCGCCGCGTTGCCGCGACAGCGTCATTTGACCGGAATGATAAGACGAGGTGCCAGTGTATTCGCGGATGTTCACCTGATTGAAATCAGGGTAAGGCAACAGGTTGCGATAGGCGTCAGTGCTGATTGCCAGCCGATGAATCGGGTTGGATAAATCAGACGCCGGGCCGGTGGTCGGCGTGACCGTGCCGCGCAACAGCGCACCAATCGGTACGACATTCACGTTGCGCGCTTGCGGCAAATGACGCACCTGATTGCCCACGTAACCGACTTCCAGCACGTTGTTCCATTTCAACCGCCGCGCGATTGAGAGACTCGAATTCGACGTGCGCGTGATGTCGTTGCCATTCGGATCAATCGAAACCGGCGAGATCGAAACCGGCGCGCGCGCTACGTCAATGTTGGTCAACGTGGCGAGCGTCAGGTTTTGCACGCCGTCTTTGAAAGCCGTCGCCGCCGCCGCATTACCCACCGAAGGGTTCAGCAGGTTGGGCGGATTTTGCAGCGCGGGCGAGTATTGGAAGTTGCCCGACGTGCGGTTATAGAAAAGCCCATAGCCGCCGCGAATCACGAAATTGCCTTTGCGAAACACGTCCCACGCGAAACTTAAACGCGGGCCTAAGCGCGGCGCGAGATCGTCAGTGATGCCCGCCTTGGCTTCGCCGCGCGAAACCAGTTGGATGCCGTTCGGTTTTTGCAGGTCGCCGTTGATGAAAGCGCCCGCGCCGCGCACATATTTCGTCGGATCAAAAAACGTTTCGAGTCCGTTGCGTTCTTTGTTGTTGGGCATGGCGATGACGCGCAGGCCGTATTCCAACGTGAACCAGGGCTTCAGCTTCCAGGCGTCCTGTGCGAAACCGTCAATGTTATAAGCGCGGAATTCGCCCACCGGCGCGGCGGTCGAATGTTGCACGGTCGCGGGTCGTCCGATGAAAAGATTGCCGAACGAATTGCCCGTGCCGTTGTTGATGCCGCCCACGGTGATGCGTCCGTTGAATTGATTGCCCAGGTTTTGCTTTTTGTTTACCTGTTCGAGAAAGCCGCCGAATTTCAGGCTGTGTCCGCCGCTGATTTTGGTGATGTTGCCATTCACTGAATAGCTCGAGTTAAACGCGAACTGCGGCGTTTCACCTTGCTGATTCCCTACCCAACCGCCACCCGTGATGCCTTCTGACAAACCCGTCACTTGCAACGTCGGAGCCGTCTTGCCCAGTCCGCCGAAGGGCAAGCGCAACGCGCCCAAACCGAATTTTTGCGGCGAGATGGCTTCGATGTCAGCGAACTCGTGATAGAGCTTCAGCTTGCTTGCGGCAAAGACGACTTCCATCGTCAGCGTCGGATTGAACACCGTCACCATGTTCGCCGCCGCCGAACGCCCGATGTGATTGCCGATCGTGTGGCTCGGCAATTCGATATAGGCGGCCCGGCCCCACACGCCATAAGCGAACTCTTCGCCTTCGGTTTCGCGCGCCAATCGCACGTAAAGATTGGTGCGCTCGCTGATCTTGTAATCAATGCGCAACTTTTGATCGCTGCGGTCAAGTGGCAACACTGCGCCGCTCGCATAATTGAATCGTTGTCCCGCTGCCGACAGATTGGGGTCGGTGAAATTGGGCACGGGGAAAAGGTTATTGAGCATCGCCGGGCCTAAACCCGAAGCGTCACGAAACGGCGTCAAACTGAAATTGCTCGCCAGCAAACTCTGCCCCGTCGTGAAACCCGTCGGCGCATTGCGCGGCACGGTCAGCGCGCGGTTTTGTAAGAGATAAGTCGTCGAGCATCCGGTCGGATTGCCGACATTGGCGCACGGCAGAAATTCGCTGAAATCGCCCGCTCGCTGTTTGAGCGTAGGCACTACGCCAAAGCGTATCTCTTGCAGATTGCGTTGCCGTTGATCTTCATAGCCATAAAAGAAAAACAAGCGGTCTTTGACTTTGTTGCCGCCGATGGCTTGCGGCAGCCAAATCGGGCCACCGATGTTGCCGCCCGTATAAAATTGCGAGGTTTCAGCGCGCGGCACGCGCGCGATGACGCGCGAACGATCATTCGCATTGAACTTATGATGGCGCGCGTATTCATAAAGGCTGCCGTGAAAATCCTTGCCGCCTGATTTCGTCACCGCCGTGACCTGCACCGTACTCGAACCGAATTCCGCCGCGAAATTGCTCGTCTGCACGCGCACTTCTTTCACCATGTCGTTGTTCGGCGTAATGATCGTGCCGTTGTTTGCACCCACGTCTTTGGTGATCGCGCCGTCAATGCTAATGTTGATGTTTTGCCCGCGCTGACCGTTCACCGCGAATCCATTGTTGGCATTGCCGCCTTGTTGGAAGCCGGTGAAATCAAGCGAATCGGCTTCGGGGCCAACGACGCCGGGCAGGATGCGTAAGAGTTCGAGACTGCTGCGTGAAATGAGTGAAAGGTTTTCGATCTGCGCGGCAGTGATGGTGTAAGCCTTCTCGCCCGTCTCGGTTTGAATCTGCGCGGCCTCACTGGTGACGGTGACGGTTTCGGTGGCCGCGCCGACTTCGAGCGTGACGTTCGCGCCGCGCGTTTCGCTCGGACTGAGAATCAGCTTGCTCAACGAATAAGCCTTAAAGCCCGCCGCTTCGACCTTCAAGGTATAAGAACCCGGCAACAACGCGACGAAGCTATATGAGCCGTCTTGCCCCGTGGTAGCAGTGCGATCCGCTTGCGTAGCGTCTTCGCGGATGGTGATGCGCGCTTGCGGTACGACCGCGCCCGTCGGGTCAGTCACCGTGCCACGCAACTGAGCGTTCCCGCTGGTTTGCGCCCAAGTGGTTTGAGCCGTTAATCCAAACAGCGCCAACGCAACGACGAATGCGCATAAACAAAGATTCATTTTTTTCATGTCAGTTGCTCCTGTGGTACGGCGAAACGCACGCCTTATGCACGCCTTTTAAAAGATGTGCCTTCGCCAGTCTCGTAACTTTTATTTTCTTTAGTAGCTGAAGTAACGCGCCGAAAATATGACGCCTCTGCCAGATTTGCAATGCCGCCGAGGTTATTTTTTCTGCTGTGTTGAAGATTCTCGCAAGACAAAGGTGAGGTCGTTGTAAAGATAGTCTTTGCCGTAACTCGCCGCGCCGCCCGTCACGATCAATTGTCCGTTGACGACTGCGGCTGCACCCCAACTCAGCGAACGCGGCAACTTTGGCCCCTGCCGCCAACGCTTGGTCTGCGGCGAATAAATCAACGTCTCGTCTTCGCCAGCCGTGTCGCGTCCGCCCAACATCCAGACCTCGCCGCGATAGGCCGTCATCTGGCACGAACGCGGCTTGAAGCTCGCGTCAACTTCCCATCGTTTTGTCGCAGTGTCGAAAATCGCCAGCCCTGCGTCGCGCACCGCGACATAAAGTTTGCCGTCAAGCGCAGCGCCCGCAAGCGGCCCCATTCCGGCAGGGCCATCAGGTTCGCGGCGCCACGCGGTTTCGCCGACGCCAATGCTTTCCATCTGCGCGGGCTGATCGTATTTGTCGCGTTCGTTGCCCATCACGTAAAGCCGTCCGTTCGCCGCGAGCGCCAACGGCATCGGACGCGCAATCGTGTTCGCAACGCCTTCGGTTACTTTGCCGGTGCGCGGATCGTAAAGCTGCACGGTCGTGATGGCGTGGCGCGTGCCGTCTGTTTCAATCACGTCGCCGCCGATGATCCAGACTTTGTTATCGAAAGACGCCGTAGCGCAATAGATTCGCCCGCGTCCGAGCTTGCCCGCGACGCGCCACTGCCAGCGTCGCGCGTCGAGTTCCCACAACTCATCGAACGGATGCGACGACGTGGGGAAACCCCATTCCGCCGTGAGTCCGCCCGCAACATAAAACTTGTCGCGCCAGACCGCCGCCGTCAGATCGTGATTGCTGGCGGGCATACGCGCGACGACTTGCCATTGCGATTGTGACGCGACGCTCGTCGCAGCGAACGCCATTTCTTGCGCGCCTTCCAGCGGCTTGCGCGGATCGAAGCGCACCGTGCGCGACGATTGAATCAACCATACGAAACCGATTTCATCCGCCCGAATCTCACGCCACGCGGCGGGCGCTGCGCCGTTGATCGTCGCGTCAATCCACGCTGTCGCCGCTTGCGCAGGCAGCACCATCAACTTGCGTTCGCCCTTTGCCGCAGGCGCAAGCGTCCAGAAATTCGCACACGTATCGCGCACCGCATTCAACGAACCGGCAGGCGGCGCGACCGCCGGTTTCGGCCAGCGCTCTGCCGGTTGCGCGTCCAACGCAAACGCTAATAGACATAACCAAACGAATAATTTCATCGGCTCAACTCCTTCGCTTGGCCGCGTGGCAACCAACCGTAAGCGCGCCGCGAATTCCGCCAGAAAAACTTTTCGGCAACGGCTTGTCCGCGTTCGCCGAAATACGCCGCGACGATTTTATGCACGCTGGCATAAGGCGCGACGCGTTCGCTGACCGGCCAGTTGCTGCCATAAACCACGCGCTCTGCGCCGAACAATTCGCACAACACATCGAGCGCCGCCAACGCTGGATGATAAGCGGCGAGGTCTTCGACCACGCGGTCATCTTTGCGGCGCACGACGTTTGAAACTTTGGCGTATACGCGCGGCAAGCCCGCGATAGGCTTGAGCGCTTCTCGCATCGCAGCAGGCGCGTCATCCCAAGCGGCAAAGGGCAAATGGTCAATCACGATGCGCAGCTTCGGCGCGAGCTTCGCAATGCGCTGGACGTTCGGCAACATCGTCGCGCCGCCCAATACATCCAGCGTCATCGCGCGTTCGCCCAATCGTTGCAGGTTGCTTTCAAACACACGCTGCCCCAGCCCTTCGGCAATTGTTCGCTCACCCAATCGCAGACCGCGAAATAACGGATTCGCGCCCAAGCGTTTCAACTGCGCGGCGAACTCAGGCTGCGACAAATTCAGATTGCCGATGAAAGCGACGATGTCGTCATTGTCTTTCGCCAAATCGAGAATCCACTGATTGTCTTCCAGCCACGGACTCGCTTCGACGACAACCGTGCCCACGACATTCAGCGGTCGCGTCAATGCGCGAAACTGCACGGGGTAATAAGGCTGATACAGCAGCTTCTCTTCCGGCTTCGGCCACGGTACGCCTTGCGAGCGCGTCGGGTCGTAAAAATGCGTGTGCGTGTCTATGGCGGGAATCAGGGCAACAGTGGCTGACGGCAAAACGAAAGGCGCAACCGTTAGCGCAGCCTGTTGTAAAAAGGCGCGACGAGATGAAGTCATAAGCGGTTTACCATCCAGCTAAAACTATCTTCAGACAAATTCATTGAGAAGCAGAAAGTGACAACGCGAATAGACAAAAGAAAAAAGGGAGCGCCCGATTTATATCTGACGCTCCCTGCTGCTGATTGCCCTGGCGTGACGTATTACGCCGCCGCCACTTCCGCTTCATTCGCCACGACGACTTTGAAATTCGCCGTAACTTCACGGTGCAACTTGACCGGCACTTCGTATTCGCCGACTTCCTTGATCGGGTCTTTGAGCGTGATCTTGCGGCGATCAATCTCATAGCCCTGCGCGGCGAAGGCTTCGGCGATGTCCATCGAAGTCACCGAACCATAAAGCAGGCCGTGGTCACCGACCTTGCGGTTAAAGGTGAGTACGACGCTGCTCACTTGCGCGGCCTGTGCGGTTGCCGTTTCTTTTTCAACCGCAGCCTTCTTGAGAAATAACGCGCGCTGGCGTTCGATTTGTTTGACGTTGGCGGTGGTCGCTTGTACGGCCAAGCCACGCGGCAACAAAAAATTGCGCCCGTAACCCGGCTTCACTTTTACGATCTCGCCGCGCGCGCCCAAATTGTCTACGTCTTCCCGTAGCAGTAATTCCATCATTGGCATTGTTTCATTCCTCCTGCCAGTGGTTAATGGCTAGTGGCTAGTGGCTGAAAAAAAACCACCTAACCACTAACCACGAGCCACGAGCCGCTTAGTATTTAGTATAGGGCAGCAGCGCAATGATGCGCGCGCGTTTGATCGCTTCGGTGATCTTGCGTTGTTGATAAGCCGAGAGATTCGACAGGCGACGCGGCAAGATTTTGCCGTTCTCGGCGACGAAGGTCTGCAAGAGCTTCACGTCTTTGTAATCAATGTAATCAATCCGTTCCGCCGTCAGTCTCGAAGTGCGGCGGCGACGCGACGGGCGGCGGCTGCCGCTGCGTGGCATCTTGTCTTCATCTGCATCTGCATGGTTAGCCATAAAATATTCTCCTCAGTTATCCGGTTAGTTATCCGGTTAGTGCTCGGCTTACATTTCGTCGAGCGCAGCGCGTTCCGCCGGGCTTAATCCCAAATCGCTAAAATCGTCGTCCAGTTTACGCGGCAACGCAGCCGCGCCTTTGCGTTTCGATTTCATCTTGGTGGCGCGTTTCAGGTCTTCATCAGTACGCACCGTCAGGTAACGAATGACGGCGTCGTTGACGCGCAAACGGCGTTCAACTTCGGCAATCTCGCTGCCCGAGCCTTCGATGAACACGTAGCTGTAAATGCCTTCGTCGAATTTTTCGATGGGATAAGCCAGCTTGCGGCGACCTTCGCTTTGCACTTTCGTAACCGTGCCGCCCTTGTCGGTCACGATGTGTTCCATCTGATCGAGAATTTTTTTCAGGTCTTCTTCAGTCGTGTTCGGATTGACGATGACCGCAACTTCATACGTTCTCAAGATTTGCTCCTTTTGGATAATAAAGCCTGTCACTCCCTGTCACTAATGGAACGACAAGCAAGGAAATTGTCAGTTAATTAAATCGGTTCATCGCGTGGGCGACGCCTTCTGCCAAGATGGCTTCAACGGCGTCTGCCGCGCGTTCGACCATTTCTTTCAACGGTTCGCGCTCGGCGCGCGAAAACTCTGCGAGTACGAAATCCGCTGCGTTTTTTAGCGGATGTTCGGGCGCGATGCCCAAACGCACGCGCGGAAACTTAGGCGTATTCAACTTGGCAATCAACGATTTCAGTCCGTTGTGTCCGCCCGCGCTGCCTTCGGGCCTGATGCGCAACTTGCCAAACGGCAAAGCGAAATCATCAGTAATGACCAATACGCGCTCGGCTTCGCCTTGCTCATATTTGGTTTGCAACTGGCTGACCGCCACGCCGCTCAAATTCATGAACGTTTGCGGCTTCACCAGCAACGCCGTTTGATTGGCAATGACCACGCGCGCGGTGAGTGCCTGGCACTCTTTCACACGCAGCGTTTGCCCCGCGCGTCGCGCCAGTTCATCCACCACCATGAAACCCGCGTTGTGCCGCGTCCATTCGTACTGCTCACCGGGATTGCCCAGCCCCACAATCAGCCACATTGCTCACCACATATTCAGCAGCACTCGGTGCTTTTAACCCAAATTACTTCTTGGGCGCTTCTTTACCCTTGGCAGCGTCTTTGCCCTTCTTAGCGACTACCGGTTCAGCCACCGCCGCCACTGCCACTGCGGCAGTCGGTTCTTCAGCGCCTGCGGCCACCAACGTAACCACCGTGGCGTTACCCGGCGTACGCAACTCGATGCCTTCGGCGAACTGCAAATCCTTGACGCTGATGTGATCGCCCACGCCCAACGCGCTCACGTCGGCTTGCACGAAATCAGGCAAATCGGTCGGCAGGCAACGAATCTTAACGGTGTGAGCCACGACGTCGAGAATGCCGCCGTCAACTTTCACGCCGAGTGCTTCGCCGACGAGCTTGATGGGAATTTCGAAATCGGATTTTTCCGTGAGCGAAAGCCGCATCAGGTCTACGTGAACGAGCGTGCTACTGATCGGATGAATCTGCACGTCGGCAATTTTGACCGGCGAGGTTTGGCCTTCAAAGTCGAGATTGAAAAGGCTCACGCGGCCGTGCGCGCGAATGTGCATCGCCAAAGTTTTTTTGTTGATCGTGCCCGTCCACGGCTCGCCGCCCGCGCCATAAACAGTCACAGGCACTTCGCCCGCCACCCGCGCGCGACGCGAGGCATTCTTGCCGCGCTCCGTGCGGGGCTTCACATTCAAAATAATATTCGGATCGTAACTCATGACGTAAACTCCAAAGCTAAATCTCAAATTTGAGATAGAAATCGAAACTACTAAAAAAAACTAGATGAACAACCGACTCACCGAAGACTCTTCGTGAATCGAACGAATCGCTTCGGCCAACAAGGGCGCGATGCTCAGGCATTCAAACAAGGGAGCCTCGCAGTTCGCATTGAACGGCAGCGTGTTGGTAACCACTATTTTTTCGAGCGGCGACGCTTGAATCCGCTCAATCGCATTGCCCGATAACACAGCGTGTACGCAACTGGTGAAAATGCGGCTCGCTCCCTTCTCTGCCAACGCCTTGGCAACTTTGGTCAGCGTACCCGCCGAATCAACCATATCGTCTACGATCAAGGCGTTGCGGCCTTCGACATTGCCGACGACGTGCATCACTTCAGCTTCGGCGTATCCGGGTTGCGACTTATCGCGGCGTTTATCCACGATGGCGAAATCGGCCTTCAACCTTTTGGCATAAGCGCGCGCGCGTTCGGCTCCGCCGGGGTCGGGCGCGACGACGATTAAATCTTCGACCGGATGTTCGTCGAAATGCTTAATCATCAGCGGCGCGGCAAACAGGTGATCCACCGGAATATCAAAGAAACCCTGAATCTGGGGTGCGTGCAAATCAATCGCCAGAATGCGGTCGGCTCCGGCGGTAGTAATCAAATTCGCGGTCAGTTTCGCCGAAATCGGAATGCGCGGTTTGTCTTTCTTGTCGCCGCGTCCGTAACCGTAATAAGGAATCACCGCTGTGATGCGATCAGCCGACGAACGCCGAAAGGCGTCGAGCATCAGCAACAATTCCATTAGGTTGGCATCAACCGGCGGACAGGTCGGTTGCACGATGAACACATCGCTGCCGCGTACGTTTTCGAGAATCTGGAAGTTGAATTCGCCATCGGGAAAGCGCGTCGTATTAGCGCCGCCGAGCGGAATGTCCAGATGCTGGCAGATTTCCGCCGCCAGCGACTTGTGTGCGTTGCCAGAAAAAATCTGTAAGCTCTTCAAGCCGTTGCTCCCGCTGAATGATTCAGCCATTTATGAGTGTGTCGTGATTAAGAATGGCGGGTTGCGCACAAAAGAATGGCTGGGGAGGAAGGAATCGAACCTTCGAAATGGCGGATCCAAAAACCGCTGCCTTACCACTTGGCTACTCCCCAGCAAGAAAAATTCTCAAGTTACGGGCTGTGCTGAAACAGCCTGATGCAAAAACAGTACGAGCTAAAACCCTGTTGACAGTGTTCAAGCCAAGACCTCGCGCAAACGTACTTGGTAATTGGAACGGGATAAGGTCTGCGCCGCAGCGCACCACCAGCCCGTCGTTTGCAACTCATTTTGTGCGACTATCAAAGCCGCTTCACTGTCAAAGATCGCAAAAACCGTAGAGCCGCTGCCCGACATCAAAGTTCCGCTGGCATTCAAACTCAAGAGCCGCGTTTTGATCTCAGCCAACAGCGGATAACGCGGCAAAACGGAACTTTCTAAATCGTTGTGCAAGACGGGAAAAAGGCTGTTCGCCTTATTCATACCTGCAAAAGCGGCCTGCAAAGAAGTCGGCATCTTATGCACGAGGTCAGGGGCTGTCAATACACTGGGCAAATTTGCATAAACGTCTATCGTAGGAACCGCCAAACCTGCGTTTACGAGCAACAAATGCGGTACGTGAAACTCCGTCGTAGGGTAAACCTCATCGCCGCGCCCTACGCCAATGCAGGTTCCGCCGAGAAAGAAAAACGGCACGTCCGCACCAAGTTGCGAGCCTAACGCAAAGAGTTCAGCTGGACTAACCGACAACCCCCACAGCTTACGCAGCGCCAACAGCGTAACCGCCGCGTTGCTGCTGCCTCCGCCCAAGCCCGCCGCCATCGGCAGGCATTTATCGAGCGTAATTTTCGCGCCCAAACTACAACCTGATTTATCGCGCAGTAGCTTGGCAGCACGATAAATCAGGTTAGTTTCATCCATCGCCAGATCAGGATGGTTGCCGCTTAAAACTAACTCAGACGGCAAAGGCTCGAAGCTCAACTCATCGGCGACACTCACGGTTTGCAACAGCGTACGCAACTCGTGATAGCCGTCAGCCCGCTTGCCGAGAATTTCGAGCGTCCAGTTAATCTTGGCAAATGAAGGCAGCGTCAGCATGTTTTACTTCATGGAAGAATAGTCCGTCGCAGACAAAAAGACTGAGTCCACTTTGTCTACGATCTTGCCGTTTTCTTCACTTTTCTTGCGCGCCGCTTGCCACTCAGGATCAGCGGCGAAAGCCTTGAACGAGGCGTCACGCGCTGCACGTGAAGGGAAAGCCAGAATGTAAACCAACGTATTCTCAGCGCCTTTTTCCTTATCGGTCGGTCCCCAGAAACCTACGATTTCCATGCCGTGCTTTTTGAACAGCTTGACCGTGTGGTCACGAAAGCGCGTATGCAAGACTTCGAGCTTGCCGGGCGCGGCGTAATAAGTGCGAATCTCAAAACAGCGTCCGTCTTTCACGAGCGACGGGCTAGGCGCGATCGTCACGGTCGGAGCCGCAGGCGCGGCAGCAGGCGGCGTAGTTTGCGCAGTTGCCAGCACTGACAGCACGACACACAGGCCCGCGGCGCAACAAAGAGTCGAAAACAGCTTCATCAGAAATCTCCTCAAGTGAATTTTTAAGTTGGTGGATATAGGTGCGGTAAAGCGCGGCGATTGTAGGTGTAGCCACGGCAGTCCGGCAACTCACCGGCATTCAATCCAATCGCCAGCCCCACAAGCTGCGTTGCCGCTGAGCGACTTCCCACAACGCGATGTAAACACCTGTTCCTGCGCACGCCAGCCACCGTCCGTCAGAAGAAAAGGCCCAACCGCGAATCGCTGGCGGAGAAGCGCCAACTTGCGGAGAGAATTACACGGCGGTGGTCCATCATCTGTGGCGTAAACCCCAAAGGTCGTCGCTACCCAACGCTTGTCAGGCGAGAGCGCCGCGCCGTAGTTAGCCGTAGTTAAACAACGTATCGTCCTTGCGAGGCAGCGCGAAAGAGTGCAATGACATACCCGTCGCCGCGTCCCACACTTTCACGTTCAATCAGAATAGGTGTTCACCATCATCAGAATCAGCAGACAACGCCGTTAAACCGAACGAAGTCTTTGACAATATGCGTTAGCAGAGTGGTGACGCCATATCGCAGCATCGTAGCCACGATATTCGCGTCCCAGAGTTCAAAACAAATCCTCACGGCGAAAAGTGAAATCGTCAGAGACCAATCCCACCGGATGCGCCGCAAACTGCAACGGCTGACGCGACGACGCAACGAGTGCCTTGTCATCAATCACGATCACTACGCGATGCTGCCCTGGCTCAACATCCGTAGCCACGCGCGCCGTCAGAACTCCGCCCGACGTAATTTCGGCCTGTGTTTCAATGGCTCGCATTGCATTACCTCCGTGAATATTTTTTATTGCCTGACCAGTTCGTGAATCTTGAGCAAAGTCTCTAGCAGCCCCTCAAGTTTATCAAGCGGGAACTGGGTCGTCGCATCGCTCAACGCATTCGCCGGGTCGTCGTGGACTTCCATAAAAAGTCCGTCAATGCCGCAGGCCACTGCCGCGCGCGCCAGATGCGGGATGTATTCGCGCAAGCCCCCAGTCGCCGCTCCCATTCCGCCGGGAAGCTGCAAGCTGTGCGTAGCGTCATACACCACCGGCACGCCAAAGCCGCGCATCACGGGCAAGCCGCGCATATCCACCACCAGGTTGTTGTAGCCAAAACTCGAACCGCGTTCGGTCAGCATCATCTGCGTGCAGCCCGACTGTTTAAGTTTGGTGACGATGTTTTGCGCATCCCACGGCGAGAGAAACTGGCCCTTCTTCACGTTGACGATGCAACCGGAGCGGGCGGCGGCTTCGAGCAAATCGGTCTGGCGACACAGAAACGCAGGGATTTGCAGCACGTCGGCGACTTCGGCTACGGCGGCGACTTGAGCCGATTCGTGTACGTCGGTCAGCACCGCGACGCCGACTTCCGCTTTGATCTTGGCGAGAATGCGCAAGCCTTCATCCATCCCCAGCCCGCGAAACGCACTCCCCGACGAACGATTGGCTTTGTCATATGAGGCTTTGAATACGTAAGGAAGGCCGAGCCGTCGCGTGATGGCAGCGACGGCTTCAGCCATTTTGAGGGCGTGCGTTTCTGATTCGATGACGCAGGGGCCAGCGAATAGGAAAAGCTCGCGGTTAGTAAAAAGATTGAAATCTGACATAGCGGTGAAAAAGAATCGCGCCTTTCCTTATCTGTGTAAAAATGTTCAGTAATTGTTTTTAAACATTGAGCCATAACGCTCTATTAGTGATGGAGGCATTGATAGGCTTTCTTTTATTTGTTGGCTGGTTGGCTTAATTGAGTTGCGCCAATATGTTTCTTGTGGATATGGAGCAGGGTAATGAAATTTTTCCCCAGCGCCAAAAAGGTCGTCCAAATCAAGTTCACGCAAAATAAGGATTTCGCTATAAGATTTCGTACAAGGTAAAAAAGGAGTTATCCCGTTATATTTAGAACAGTCTCTGTAAGTGCCATATCCATATATATTCCCAATGCCAGACACGTTTATTATCTGCCGCACTTTTTCGCAACTAAACACGACTCCGCCGTGCCATTTTACTTGGTCAGCTTTTTCCCATTCACTCAAAGTTTTCTTTTCAAAATGCCATTTAAGGCCAATGATTTCATCCATCACCGTTCCGGTACATTTATGCTCTTTGCCGAACGTCTTCCTAATAACTGGCGGATTAGGCCCAATAGTGAAAACACTGTTTCCATATTTAGCTAGCTTCCTTTTCATCTCAAAATTGAGCCGCTCTTCCATCTTGGATACGAAGACATCCTCGACTTGCGATGACGTATTTGCTTCATGTAATGTGCTGGACTTTCCATAGTTGTTTAATTCTGAGGATAATGCTTGAGGCGTTTTAACTGCTTGAGGTTCGCTGTCTTCTTCCTGAGCAGTAGGAGAGACCGTTGGCGACGGGGTTTTAATCGTGGGGCTGGAGCGCGGCGTCGGCGTGCCTTGAGGAGGAGAAGTAGGTATCGTTGCAACCTGAGACTTCTCAATGTGCCCGGTATTATTGTTAGTCGAAAACCACATAACGCCTGAGATAATAAAAAGAATTAACGCTATTAGCAAAATTGCGGTTGAATATTTTGCTGCACTGTCAATGTTCTGATGTGGTCTTCTTGCCGGAGCGCGCCTGAATTCCCTAGCAGTCGTTGAGGTTAAGTTTGACTGAGAACTCTCGTCAAGCCACCGTTCGAGCTCGTGATAATCTTTCGCGTTATCATGAAGAAGTAGCCCGATAATAGCAGCGATGCTAGTTAAAAGTACCACCAACGGTTCATGAGAAGGAGTGGTTACTAGCCAACTAATAGTAACCAGCAGAGCAATAGCTAAAAGAATATAGAGAAGCGTTCTTAGCTTCTGAGGAATATTCATAGTCTAACCTTGTCTAATATGCCTTTCATTAGCCACTGACAGTTCGTACGCGGTGTCCGTAGCCCGACTGTAAAAGAGGGCTATCCCGGCAGTGCGCTTATTGATGCCAAAGGGCGCAATGCCGAGGTAGCCCTCTTTTACAGTCGGGCTACGGACACCAAGCCGTTCTGACAAATTCCAAACCTCTAAAGTAACTCAAAACGCCAAACCTTCTAAGGCTTGAACTCGCTCCGCTTGGCTTGCATAAAAGCCTCGCGCGCCTTCTTCACCTTGCCTTGCCCGGTCAGCGAAGTAACTTGAATGTGCAGGTGATCGTTGACGCCGGTGAAACCTGTTTCAACCGTAAAATCGCGGCACTTCATTTGGTAACTCGTCTGATCGTCATTGGTGATTTCGTCCCACGCCGTTTCAGGCAGCGCGTGAGCAGCCGTGACCTTGCGCTTCCAGTCTTTCAGCGTCCAATTCCACGTATGGTCAAATTCGTAGTTGATGCGATAGCGAATCAGTTCATCCTCAAAGAACGTCACCGAAGCACGGAGGTCAGGGTTGCTGACCGGCGTAAGCGGTTCCAAGCCGCCGAATTCGATTTCATCAGGAAGCTGGTTGGCGTCGTTCGCAGTTGGTGGCGCAGCCGTATTGCTGAATTTGAAGAGCTTCAACACTTCCTCTTTTTTCATGCCTAAGCGCAGCCCTTGAATCACCGGGGCTTTATCGCTGCGCAACAAACATTTGGGATAAACGGGATCATCACCGGTAAAGGTTAGATAAGCAGGCAACTTAGGCGACGAGGTCTTAATACGTTTAAGGAAATAGCGGCGGCAATCATAAGCACCATCGCGGGAAACGGTGTCTTCTATTTTGACCAACTCCCATCCGTCTTCGCCGAGTTGCTGTAAATCAACGTATGTTGTCGTAGGGCCAGTGACCTTGCCAACCCAATTAACGGAAGCCGGTTTGGGGCAATCGTCCAGCACCTGATATTCCCACTTGATCGGTTGAGGGTATTGATTTTGCGCTGCGATGGGCAACGCGAACTGGCACAAGAAAAAAGTAGCTGCAAAGAAAAACGTCTGACGAAATCGCATCATTACCTCCTACGTTGAGAGCGAGGCAAGGCGCTTCGCGTTAGTCCGCCGTGCTTTGCATCGCTAGTTCTTTTTCGCCTTTCGCTTCACCAACTTCGTCTTGCAAACGGTGCGAATAGGCCGCCTTGATGAAGCTGACGAACAGAGGATGCGGCATGAGGGGTTTCGATTTCAATTCAGGGTGGAACTGGCAACCCAAAAACCACGGATGGTCGGGGAGTTCGACGATTTCGACGAACTTGCCGTCGGGCGATTTGCCGCTGAAGACCAAGCCGTTTTCGGCGAGGCGATCAATGTAAGCCGGATTAAATTCGTAGCGATGACGATGGCGTTCGCTAATTTCGTTTGCGCCATAAATCTTTTTGGCGAGTGAACCTTCGCTCAAGTTACAAGGATAAGCGCCGAGCCGCATCGTGCCGCCGAGTTGGTCTACGGCAAGCAGGTCGCGCAGCTTGAAAATCACCGGGTCGGGCGAACCTTCTTCAAACTCAGTCGAATCAGCTTGCTCAAGGCCGCACACGTTACGCGCAAATTCGAGCGAAGCGCATTGCATCCCCAGACAGATTCCGAAAAACGGTTTCTTGTGAGTGCGCGCATATTGAATCGCGCGAATCATGCCGCTGACGCCGCGCTTGCCGAATCCGCCGGGCACGAGAATGGCGTCAACCTCGCGCAAGCGGTCTTCCCAACGGTCTTCGGTCATCAGTTCGTCGCTTTCGATCCAGTTGAATTTGACCTTGACCTGATTGGCGTAACCGCCGTGATGCAAGGCTTCGTTGAGCGATTTATAGCTGTCTTCAAAGTCTACGTATTTGCCGACGATGCCGATGGTGACGGATTCGCGCAGGCTGTGAATGCGATGGGCGAGCGTTGTCCATTGGCGCACATCGGTGTCGCCGAGCGGCAGGCGCAAGAGGTCTACGATCAATTGATCGAGACCTTCGCGGTTGAACATCAGCGGAATTTCGTAAACGTTTTTGACATCAGGCGCGGTGACGACGGCGTCTTGCTTGACGTTGCAAAACAGCGCGATCTTGGACTTCATCTCTTCGGGCAATTCGCGTTCGCAACGACACAAGAGAATGTCTGGCTGAATGCCGATGGACAGCATCTCTTTCACCGAGTGTTGCGTAGGCTTCGTTTTCAATTCGCGCGAAGCCGCGATGTAAGGCACGAGCGTCAGGTGAACCGAGATCGCGTTGTGGCGACCTACTTCGTTGCCGAGTTGGCGAATGGCTTCGAGAAAGGGCAGCGATTCGATGTCGCCGACGGTTCCGCCGATTTCGACGATCACGATGTCTTGTCCTTCGCCAACGGCGCGAATGGCGTCTTTGATTTCGTTGGTGATGTGCGGAATGACCTGAATCGTCTTGCCCAGATAATCGCCGCGCCGTTCTTTCTCGATCACCGAAAGATAGATGCGGCCTGAAGTCCAGTTATTGGCTTTGGTCAGATGGGCGTGCGAATAGCGTTCGTAATGGCCCAGATCGAGATCGGTTTCGGCTCCGTCATCAGTCACGAAAACTTCGCCGTGTTGAAAGGGCGACATCGTGCCGGGGTCTACGTTGATGTAAGGATCGAACTTTTGCAGCGTCACTTTCAGCCCACGGGCTTCCATCAACGCGGCAATCGAAGCGGCGGCAATCCCTTTGCCCAATCCGCTCACGACTCCGCCCGTGACGAAGATATATTTCGGCATGCTTACTCCCAGATTTTGCCCAATTGTTGTAAAGATATTGAATGAAAAGTTTGGCGCTCAACAGGTAAGCGCAAGAGTAATCGGGAACGTTTGAAGCGTCAATTCGTCAAACAAACCACCTCTTTGAACAGGAGGGTTTTCGCCACAAAAAAGCACAGAAGACACAAAAAAAGTTTGTTTGTCAGATAGCCTTTTTGTGGCTCTTGTGCT
>JAYSVR010000533.1:0-11148 GCA_043718445.1 Acidobacteriota bacterium
CTGCGCTCAGGCGACTGACGCGCGCGCGCGGGTCGAGCTTGAATCCGTATTCATTCAGTAAGGCTTGCGCACGTTCGTTGAGTTCGCGTTGATTGATGAGGCCGAGCGCGTTGTGCGGCTCGCGTCCGAGAAAGATGTTTTCGGCGACGGTGAGATGCGGCGCGAGTGAGAGTTCCTGATAGATCATCGCAATCCCTGCGTCGAGCGCATCGGCGGGCTTGGCGAATTTGACAGCTTGGCCTTCCAACAAAATCTCGCCGCCGTCGGGGTGATGCACACCCGCGAGAATTTTCATCAACGTAGACTTGCCTGCGCCGTTCTCGCCGACCAATGCAAGGACTTCGCCCGCGCGCACCGTGAGGCTCACGTCGGCGAGTACGACGTTGCCCGCGAAGGCTTTGCTGATGTGGCGCATTTCGAGCGCCGCCGGAGTTGAAGTTTGCATGGTGATGGTTTGTAGGTGATCTGGAATCAGGCCGCTTGTGCTTCTAGCATAAGCGTCGTACGAACTTGAATGGATTCCAGCACCGCATCGCGCAGAAAGTTGCTCGCCTGCAAAATCTCTACGCCGATCATTTCGTTTTGCTCGTTAAGTTCGACGGTGATGTTGGGACTGAGTTCGAGGCTACGACTTTCCGGGCCTTCGGCGATGGTCAGGTGCAACACGTCTTGCTGCTCAAAATATTGGATACGTGTTTTATTCATAAACAAACCTTCCGGTGCGCAGGCGAAAGCTCACTTGTTGTCGCGTTATTGCATGAACAGTGACGGGCGTGCGCGTTTCGTCTTCAACGTCATAAGGGATGATAACCAATTGTTTACCACAACGCCCCACCACAACGCTTCGCCCTGTTTGGGTGTCAAAATATCGTTCGCTGCCATAACGGACAAGCTGCTCAAGTTCGGCCAAATCGAAGCCTCGCAACGCGGCGCGATATTGCAGATATTCTGTCCACTCAATATCCGGCATGGTTCAACCTCACGATAAGAGCAGAACACTTCAGTTGCGCCGCAACCAGCGAAACACCAGCAAATGCCCAAACCATGCGGCTTGCACTAAAAACGTAGGCAGCCAAACCCACGGCCAATAAGCGACAAACGTATTCGCCGGTTCGTTGAAAAAACGGCGAAACGGCAGCGGCGCAGAGAGCAAGGCTACGGTGACGATGTTGATGAGCAGCGCGAGGCCAATCAAGTTGAAGCCCCAAATCGCCCAACGCGGCACACGCCCGAACTTGCTCCACAGCAGCAGCAACAATGCCAGCACGCCCGTCACGATGTCGAAGTTGCGTCCGGCGTATGTCATCTGCACCGGAATCACGCCTTCTTGAAAGAGCCGATGCAAGAGCCATTCGAGCGGCAGGCGAAAGACTTGAAAGCCGATCAAGCCGCCGATGCCGATGCGTTCGATCAAGCGCGTGCCGTAACCTGAAAACGCCAGCCAGGCGGTGGCAAGCGCAGTCGGAATCAGCAGCAACGGCAAGCGCGGCGGCGTTGCCGCAAAGTTGCTTAACCAACCGCTCCACGCGATGGCCGCAGGCACAGCCAGCCAGAGAACAAGGAAGAACCAAGCGCTGGTGGTCCAACGACCGGTGATGGTGGGCGCTTCTGTGCGCGGAGCCGCGCGCTTAATGCCCATCAGCCAAAAGCACGCGACGAGCGCGACGAGCAACAGGAATACGGTTTGTGCGAGCGGTGAAACGTGGTGCATAGCGCGCCTATTTGGTCAGCTTTTGAATGTCCGGCGTATCCTGATTTTCTTTGGTCAGCAGCTTGACGCCTGTGTCAATACGGCGCGCGGGCGTTTTACCGGCGAGCTTATCCACAATCGTTTTGACGCCGTCGTATCCCATTCGGTAAGGGTCTTGAATGACCAGCGAATCAATCGCGCCTTCGCGTACGTTTTGGCCGAGATCAGCCGTGTGGTCAAAGCCGATCAACGTAACCTTGCCCGCCATATTGCGTTGGCGCACGGCACGCACTGCGCCAATGATCGAAGTTTCGTTCGATGCGAAAATGCCGGTCAGGTCGCTGTGTGCGTTGAACAGGTCTTCGCACGCGGCCAGCGATTTGGCGGCATTCGATTCGCCGTAAAAGATCGGCGTAACGATAGTGATGCCGGGGAACTTGGCTTTGATGACTTCGATGAATCCTTCTTCGCGTTCGTCCGTCGAAATCGAACCTTTCTTGACGCCCAGCACGGCGACTTTGCCTTTGCCGTTGAGTTTCTCGCCCATCCGTTGCGCAGCGTTGCGTCCGCCTTCGCGGTTATCGGTGGCGACGTAAGAAAGGTAATCCTCCGTGTTCAAACCCGAATCAATAACGGTGAGCAAGATGCCAGCGGCTTGGGCTTTTTTGGCGACGGGCACGAGCGCGTCTCCGTGCGAAGGCGCGAGGCAGATGCCGTCAACTTTTTGCGTAATCATGTCTTCGACGATGCTGACTTCACCGGCGATGTCAGTTTCAGAAGCCGCGCCCTTCCAGATAATTTTGACATTGAAATCCTTGCCCGCCGCGTCTGCGCCTTGTTTGATCATTTGCCAGAACGAATGCGATACGCCTTTGGGAATCACGGCGATGGTCTTTTGTCCGGCACTGCCAGTGCCAGAAGCGCCGCCGCTGCCTTTGTCCTGGCAGGCCAGCAAAAGGGAAGTCGTGAGAATGAGAGCGGCAAAAAGAATGAGCTTGGTTTTGTTCATTGAGTTCAATCCTGTGTTGGATGTGCTAGCGATTGGGATTGAGTGTGAATTGTGTTTTCACCGCAGAGTTACGCAGAGTTTTTCGCAGAGGTACGCAGAGAGGGATTCGGAAGAGAATCTCCTTGTTTATTTGTTTTCGACTTCAAAAGCACAACAACGCTCCACGATGCGAGGAAAAATAAAAAGAAAATCTCCTTCCGAATAGTCTCTGCGCCACTCTGCGAAAAACTCCGCGTAACTCTGCGGTGAATCTCACTCTATCTTCACACCCATCGAAAAACGTTTAACAATAATTTTGCGTATTCCGCACTCAGAAAGTCGCTACGCCCTTGATGTAACTCGCGTCGAAGCGATCTTTCTCAAAGCCGCGTGGCACGTCTGCGAGCGCGGTGTATTGGTGCGTTAAAAATTTCGAGACGTTGATTTTTCCTTCGCTCAACAGGCGCAGCGATTTGCGATAGGCGCTCGAACGCTTGTCTTCATCAAAGCCGCCCGACGCGCCCGTCGGCATAATCATCGTCGGTTCGATGAATTGAATATTGTTCATCACGCCGAGGTCTACGCCGTGGTGGCCGTGGCCATACATCACGATGGTCGCCTGCTTGCGGATGATTGCAGGGATTTGTTTATAGAGTTGCGCAACACCGGCTGATTCGATCAGGCATTGAATGCGTTCGCCGTGCGTAAGGTCTTGAATCGCGGCGACGAGGTCTTGCTTGAGCGGATCAATCGTTGCTGTCGCGCCGTAACCTTCTGCCAGCGCGCGGCGGTCAGCGTGCGGTTCAGTCACGAACAGGTTGCCGTCGAAGCCGATCACGTTGCGCAGGTATTGCGTAAACAACAAGCCCGCCGGGCCCGCGCCGCAAATCAAAATGTTCTTGATACGACGTTCGCCCGTGAAGGTGTAACGCGCCGCGCGTTGCCGCAACACTTCGCTCGAATGCGTAATGCAACTCAGCGGTTCGACCATCGCCAGTTCAGCCCACGACAAATCAGTTTCAGCCTTGATGACATTGACCGCCGCGATGCTGACGTAATCGGCCAGCGCGCCTTGCAAACCGGTGATGCCGTGTTCGCGGTAATACTGGCACTGATGCGCGTCGCCCGTTTGGCAATACTCGCAAAGCTCCGCGCGTTGCAGCGTATGGCAATTGAAGCCTTGATCTACCGACACGCGGTCGCCGACTTTCAGGTCAGTCACACTGCTGCCGATTTCGGCGATGGTGCCGCAAAACTCGTGGCCGAGAATCAACGGATGCACGTCCAACGGAATCGGTCGCCCGCTCGCATCGGTGTGGTAATTCGCGTGGCCTTCGTAAATGTGAAAGTCCGTGCCGCACAGCCCTACGCCGCCGATTTTGACGAGGACTTCGTGCGGGTGAACCGTGGGAACGGGAATCGTGGTCGGCTCCATTTGGTTGGGAGCGGTTAAAGCTAGCGCATTCATCTTTGAGAGTGCGGATTTCATTTTTATTTGTATGGCAACCTGTCAGGTTGCCATATGTTGGGGAGTAGAAGCGTTTGGTGTCTTGCGAATATCGCAATGCCACGGCTCGGCAACCTGACAGGTTGCCATACAGTTATGAATCCAAATCCGCCAAATCCAAGCGCCCTTCACGTTGCAGCAACTGAAAGCGTTCCACCGTTTCTTTCACGCCCTGCGCCAGCGACGTAGCCGTCGGCAAGTGCAGCGCCGCGCGAATCGCCGAGTCGTCCAGCTTTTCGGGAAAGGGAATCGGATTCGCCGCGCAGGTGATTGCGCCCTTAGCCGCCGGAATCAGTTTTTCAATTTCGGCGATGACATCGGTGACGGCTTCGGGCGTACCCGCAATGTTGAAAGCATGCGCACCTTCGAGTTCGACTGACGCCGCGCGGATGAAGCCTTCGGCGCAATCGCCTGCATACAAAAAATCAGTCTTGCCGCCGAAGCCGATGTGATGAGGGCGTCCGACGACGGCGGCTTTCATCGCTTTGGTCGGGCCGGAGGTGAGGCCGAAATCGCGGCCTGCGCCATACACCGTGAGTGGGCGAAGCCCTACGCTATGAATGCCGTGATCGAGAAAGTAAACGCGCGCATTGGCTTCGTTGCATTGTTTGAACGCGCCGTAATGCGTCGTCATCTGGCCTGCTTCGTCTTCTTTGGCGGCGTGGCCTTCTTCGGCTTGACCGAACACGGCGGCGGAACTGGCGTAGGCTACGCGTTTGACCTGTCCGTTCGATTGGCGCGCGGCTTCAAAGATGTTGATCGTACCGACTACGTTAATCATCGCGCCGAGTCGCGGATTGGCGCGACACACCGGCACTTGCACGCCTGCGAGATGAATGATGTTGGTGATGTGATGTTGCTGGACGATACCGGTAACAATCGCTTCGTCGCAAATGTCACCCGTGACGACTTGGGTGCGCGCGATTTCGTCGTCGTTCATAATCAAACGCAACCGCGCGGGGTTGGCGCTTTGATCGAAAATGACTACGCCGTGATGGGCAGCCAGCAGTTTTTTGACGACCCAGGCACCGATAAATCCATGCGCACCCGTCACCAGATAAGTCTGTTCTGACATCGAATAAAAGCCTTTGAATGAATGAAAGAGTGGGTTGTAGGTTTAAGTTGATTAAAGCGGGCGCATCATATGCACGCTCGCACGCCTTGTCTAGGCGGGCGATAGAACGTTCAGCAGGCGCGGTTTATACTGGCGACTCAACGGAAAAATTATGATGAAACGAATTATCTTTTCGAGCTTTCTGCTCGCGCTGTGCGCGGGTTTCGCGCTGACCCAGCACACCGACGAAACCATTAACGAAGGCAAGCGCTTGTTTTCGCAAAACTGTTCGGCCTGCCACGGCGAGACGGGCAAGGGCGGACGCGCGTCTGATTTGACCAGCGGGCAGTGGAAGTTTGGCAGCAGCGATGACGAACTCGTGCGCAACATTCGCAACGGCATCGCGGGCACTCAGATGCCTGCGATCAAGTTGTCAGAGGCCGACGCGCGCAAGGTCGTCGCCTATGTGCGTACGCTGGCAGGCGTCGAACGCAACGCGGCGAAAGGCAGCGCCGCCGCCGGGCTGGGGCTTTTTTTCAGCGCGGCGCAATGCAGCCAGTGCCATTCGTTTGGCGGACGCGGCAATATGCTCGCCGCTGATCTGACGAATATTCGCGCGGAACAATCCGTCAGCAAAATCGAACAACTGATGCGCCAGCCAATTAAAATGATCGAAGCCCAATCGAAATCAGGTGCAAAAGCTCGCGGCGTTGTGAAAGGTGAAGATACGTTTTGGTGGCGCGTGCAGGATGAAAAAGGCAAGTGGCACGTGTTGAACAAACGCGACATCGTGAGCAAGCCATTCACGCAACCGCATCCGACGCTTGCGCCACAGGTGCAAGCGGACGTGCTGGCGTTTTTGACGCAGGCGCTACCGAGTTACGACCCCAATCCGGTGTGGAAGCCCGCCGCCGATTTCAACGTAACTTTCGCGCGGTTGAATAACGCTCAAGCCGAACCGCACAACTGGCTGAGTTATTGGGGCGATTTGCGCGGCAGGCATTATTCGGGCTTGAAACAAATCACGCCTGCGAATGCGGCTGCCATCAAAAGCGTTTGGACGTATCAACTCGGCGGCACGTCTATCGAAACGACGCCGCTCGTGGTTGACGGGATGATGTTCGTCACCGGCCCGTTGAGCGACGTGACGGCGCTGGACGCGCGCACGGGGCAACCGCTGTGGCAGTTCAAACGCAAGCTCGCGCCTGTCGCCAGCCATTGCACGGTGATGACCAATCGCGGCTTGGCAGTGCTGGGCGACCGTTTGTATCTGGCGACGCTTGATATGCACTTGATCGCGCTCGACGCCAAAAGCGGCAATGTGATTTGGGATGTCGAACAGGATGATTACCGCAAGGGTTTTTCGAATACGCACGCGCCGCTGGCGATTGACGGCAAAATCATCGTCGGCGTCACGGCGGGCGAATGTGCGCTGACTGGGTTTATTGATGCGTTCGATGCGGCGACGGGCAAGAAACTGTGGCGCACTCACACGACGCCGCAAGCGGGCGACGTGAATCGCAAGACGTGGGAACCTGAAGCGGCGGCGGATTTTGGCGGCGCGCCTACGTGGATGACCGGCACTTATGACAGCGACACCAAAACGCTGTTCTGGACGACGGGCAATCCGGGGCCTGATTACGACGGTTCGGTGCGCGGCGGCGACAATCTTTATTCGTGTTCGGTCGTCGCGCTTGACCCTGAAACGGGCAAGATGAAATGGTGGTTTCAATTCACGCCGCACGACGTTCACGATTGGGACGCGAACGAAACGCCGATGCTGATTGAGGGTTTCGTGAAAGGCCGTCAACGCAAGCTGCTCGTGACGGCACAACGCAATGCGTTTTATTACGTGCTGGATCGTGAGACGGGCGAGTTTTTGAATGGACAAGCCTTTGCCAAACAGACGTGGGCGAAAGGGCTGAATGCGAAAGGCCGTCCGATGGTGTTGCCTGATACGACGCCTACGCCAGCAGGGAATCACGTATGCCCCGACGCTGCGGGCGCGGCTAATTGGGGATCGCCTTCTTACGATCCCGCGACTGGATATTTTTTAGTTTCGGTGCGCGAAGCCTGTGCGATTTATACCAGCGTGACCAAGTCGCCCGTGCCGGGGCAGGGCTTCACCGGCGGCGGCGTTGAAGTTGACGCCAACGGAGCGCCCGGCTCAGTGCGCGCGCTTGATGCGTTGACGGGCGCGGTGAAATGGAATTTCCCGCTGCAAATCGGTGCGTCTTCGACGGGCGTATTGGCAACCGCCGGCGGCGTAGTTTTCGCTTCATCGAATGACGGCAACCTGATCGCGCTCGACCACCGCACGGGCAAGTACTTGTGGCATTACTACACGGGCGCACGCATCGTCGCTTCGCCGATGGCGTATGCGGTCAACGGCAAGCAATACGTAGCAATCGCCGGGCAATCCGCGATCTTTGTTTTCGCCTTACCATAAAGATCGGCGCAGTCGCTTGCGCCGCATTATTTTTCTGGCAACCCTTTTTCTGGCAATACGGATGCGCCGCTGATTTTGAAAACGAAAGCGTGTTGGCAAGGCGCTTGATCCGGCCCCAGGTCGGGCGTAGTGATCGTCAGCGTATTTTGATTCAACGTAGTTTTCAGCGCGCCCGCGACGCCGAGCATTTCGACTTTGGCGTTGGCGGGTGCTTTCACGTTGCGCAACACGAGTTGTTTGCCCGGCCAGCCGACGGTGATGGCATACAGGGCGTCGGGCTTTTGCGTGAAGAAAACCTGTTTGACCGCTACGCCGTCTTTGGGTTGCTGGCCGATTTGATCCATCAGCTTGTACTTAATCATGTATTCGCCGTATTGCTGATCGGGGCGTTTGCCGTCGCTCCATTGCGTCGGGCGAGCGGCGTTGCGCGTGCCATAAATGGCTTCGCCGTTTACTTTCAGCCAGTCGCCGATTTCGAGCAGGCGCTGTTCCATAATCGGCGGAATCGTACCGTCGCCGTTCGGCCCGATGTCGAGCAACAAGTTGCCGCCGCGACTGACTAAATCAACCAACGTAAAAATAAACTCGCGTCCGCTCTTGTAATCATCTATGCGCTCGGCGCGATTGACGCCATACGAATAAGCCATCCCGCGACTTTCTTCCCACGGATGCGAACCGTCTTTGAGTCCGGCGGCATACTCGGTCGTCCAATAGCCGCCGTGTTTGTGACGCGAATCTTTGCCCCAGCGATCATTGATGACCACTTCGTCTTTGTTGGCGGTTTCGTTGAAAAGCCACGCGAGCAGGGCTTCGCTGCCCCATTCCTGCGAAGTCATATCCCACTCGCCGTCGCTGAAAATGATCGCGGGTTGATAGCGCGTGACTACGTCTTTGAATTGCGGCGTCATGTGTTCGCGCACGTAACGCGCCCGGTCGGTTTTCCAAAGCGGGTTGTACCACTCATAAAGCGAATAATAGAACCCGAACTTCATGCCTTCGGCGCGCGTCGCGGTGGCGAGTTCGCCGAGCAGGTCGCGTTTCGCGCCGACTTCGACCGAGTTCCACGGACGCCCCCAGGTGCGGCTCGCTTCGGCGCTCGGCCAGAGGGCAAAGCCTTCGTGATGTTTTGAAGTCAGCACGACGTATTTAATGCCGCCGCGCTTGAAGACATTCGCCCACTGTTTCGCGTCGTAAAGCTCGGCTTTGAATTGCGGCGCGAAATCCATGTAATCATAGCCATACTGTTTCTGATGAAACGCACGCCACGGCGCGAACTTGGCTTCATTGCCCGCGATGCGGTTCCAATACCATTCGGCGTATTCGCCCACCTGCCCATAACCGGGTACGGAATAAACGCCCCAGTGAATGAACACGCCAAACTTGGCGTCGAGAAACCATTGCGGCGTCGGTCGTTGATCGAGCGATTCCCACTTCGCCTCATAGCGCTTGCCTTGCGCGAACGCCGACGAAACGAGCAAGCCGGTAATGAGTAACAGGTGAGTTAATGAGTGATGATGGTTCATGATTTGTCCGAAAAGAAGTACAGCAACCTTTCGAGGTTGCTGCGGTCTCGGCGAAAGGTCGCATGAGAAATACCGCAGCAACCTGGAAAGGTTGCTGTACCTTTGCTTGCCTTAAACTTCGAGTTTCCACGGCGCGCGATACTTCGCCTTGAGATAGGGTTTGACGTTCGCCTGTTTGACCGTCCAGTTTTTTTCGTCCCAGTCGAGCATGGTTTTATGGCGCATCGAAAGGTTCGCCAGTATGCAGGCCGTCGAAGAGCGCACACAGGTTTCAATGTCGCTGGTCGGTTGGGCGCGCGACTTGATGCACTCAATGAAATTCTTCCAGTGCGGAACGTTTAGGTCGCGCATCTCGGCGTTGTTTTCAAAGGTTTGCGCTTCGACTTTTGAGTTCTTGTTCGGAATCAGCCAGCAGCCGCCGCGCGTGACGACCACGTTCGCGTCGGTGCCGTGAATCGAAGTCGCTGCGCCTTGTCCGGCAAACATCGGCATCGGATTCGCGGTGCGGCTTTCATAGGTCAGCATGAATTTCGGATAGGTGAAGGTCGCCACCATCGTGTCGGGCGTGTCGGTGTTGTCGTCCACAAAGAGCTTGCCGCCTTGCGTCGAAATCGTCGTCGGCATCGGTTCGCCGAAGCATTGATGAACGGGGTCAATCAGATGTACGCCCCAGTCGGTCATCGCGCCGCCCGCGTAATCCCAAAAATAACGAAACGTGGGAAAGGACGTGACGCCTACGCCCCAGCGGTTGAGGTTGAACGGCACTTTCGGTGCAGGGCCAAGCCACATGTCCCAATCTAAACCGGCAGGCACAGGGCCGTCGGCGGGTCTGCCCCAGCCAGCTTTTTTGACCGCGCCGCTTTGCCACGTATGCACGAAAGTGATTTCGCCGAGGATGCCGCTTTTGACGAGTTCCGCTGCTTTTTTGAAATAGCCGCCTGAGCGTTGCATCGTACCGGCTTGGACTACGCGGTTATATTTGCGCGCAGCCTGCACCATCTTTTGGCCTTCTTCGACATAGACCGACGCGGGCTTTTCGACGAATACATCCTTGCCCGCTTTGCAGGCTTCGATTGCCATATAAGCGTGCCAGTGATCGGGCGTCGAGATGCACACCGCGTCAATCGTTTTGTCAGCGAGAATTTCGCGGAAGTCTTTGATGGGTTTTACCGTCTTGCCGGCTTTAGCGGCGGTGGCGACGGCTTTATCGAGATGCGGTTGATAGACATCGCATACGGCGACGGGTTCGACGGTGTCGGTGAGTTTCAGGGCGTGTCCCAGATTGCTCGAACCCATCGCGCCGATGCCGATGTGGCCGACGGCGACGCGGTCGTTTGCGCCTTTGACGCGCCCGGTGAAAAGCGAAGTGGTGAGCGCTGCGCCAGCGCCTTTGAGAACATCTCTGCGTTCGATCATTGCTGCTCCTGTGAAGTTTCAGCCGCAGGTGGGCGGCTGCTAAAGTTGTTGGGTGAAAAAGTTGACGCCGTATTGTCAGGGCATTTTCGCTTGCGACGCAAGCGCCTTTGGCTCAACTGGCGTTGTCAGGGTAATCTGCCCGTCGAATTACGTTCCCCCGCTTTCCTGAGCGTTGTTTTGCCTATGCCCTTTTTTCGTATTTTACGTGCCGATTTAGGTTTGGAGATTACGCGACTCGTGCGCGACCGCGTACTCGTGGGCCGTGCGTTGGCTAATGATCTAGTCATCAACGGCGATTTCGTCGCGGTCAGCCATTGCGGCATCGGCTGGCGCGACGAAACGTATTGGCTCACCAATTTCGCGGCTGCCGGTACGCGATTGAACGGCAATGAGGTTCGCCACGCCGCGTTGTTGCCGGGCGATGTGATTGAGTGCGGCGCTTATCGCTTGCACGTCAAGGCTTATTCAGAAGGGTTGCAACTTGAAGTCCGCACCGACCTCAATCAACCGACGCCCGCGCA
>JAYSVR010000534.1:0-11146 GCA_043718445.1 Acidobacteriota bacterium
ATCGCTGAGCGCGAAATGTATGTCGGGCAGCGCCTTGCGATAACGCAGCACGGCGCGCTTGCGGCCTTCCAGCCCTTGTTCGTCGGGCAGCGAAGCCGGGTCGTGCGAGACGATGGCGGGGCTATAAAGTTCATCAATCACGGCGAGCTTGCCCTGATTCCAGGCCTCTTCGATGACACGTTGGGCGATGGCGATGTTGCGTCCGGCGAGGGCGCGTGCGGTTTGCGCGGAGTTCTCAAATAAATCGTTGCGCACCAGCTTGCCGTTTTTGAATTGCGGAATGTGTACCCAGTCTGAGCTGATGACTTCGCCGGTGGCTTTGAGCTTGACGCGCAAGACACCCGTGACGATGACCTTGTCGCCAGCGGCGATGAATTCGCGCGGCTCGAACAATTCGAATTCATACAACGCATCGAGTTGCGCAAACATTTGCCCGATGGCGGCAACCCCAGTGAGGCCGCCGCCGTAAGGCACTAACTCGCGCGGCGCGTGGTAATGGTAAATCGTGTGTTCATCGAAATGATTCAACAGGCCAGCGATGTCGCCTGCGTTAAAGAGGCGATAGAGTTCTTTCGTCGTGTGCAAATTATCCTGTTCTGCCATTTGCTTCGGCTCCTTTTTGATTTGAATTGGTTTGGGTAAAGCGTAGTTGCGAGGGGTTCGTTCCACCGTCCCTCATAAACAAGATGCGATAACCAATCGCTAAACCTATCACGGCAAAAATATATTTTTTTCTGCGGTCAAATGGCTTGCGCGCGCAATGCGTTGAACCTATATTCCGCGTCGTTCACCTTGGGTTCGTTCCACTTCTCTCAAACACAACAACATGGAATCAGCGCAGCAGATCACAGAATTGCTGACGGACTGGAGCAATGGCGACCGAGCGGCCCTCGACCGGTTAATGCCATTGGTTTACGGCGAATTGCGCGCCATCGCGCATCGCCATCTGAAAGGCGAGCGCGGCGGGCATACGTTGCAAACGACCGCGTTGGTCAATGAGGTCTATCTCAAACTGATCAACGAACGCGACATGCGCTGGCAAGATCGCGCGCACTTTTTCGCCGTCGCGGCGCAACTGATGCGCAACATTTTGGTTGATTACGCACGCACGCGGAATTACGCCAAACGCGGCGGCGGCGTCCAACCCGTCGAGTTGGATGAAGCCCTGCTCGTCGCCGATGAACGCGCCGCTGAATTGATTGCGCTGGATGATGCGATGCAGGCGTTGGCAACGCTCGACGAACGCAAAAGCCGCATCGCCGAGTTGCGTTTTTTCGCGGGCTTGAGCGTCGAAGAAACCGCCGAAGTCTTGCAGGTCGCGCCCGTCACGGTGATGCGCGACTGGCGACTGGCGAAAGCGTGGCTGCAACGCGAGTTGAGCCGGAATTAGACAGGATTGACAAGATTTTCAGGATTTACCGGATGACTGGGAAGAAGTGCAATCCCCCTTTCTAAAACCATCCTGTCAATCCTGAAAATCTTGTCAATCCTGTCTAATTCCCCTTGCTGGAACGAACGTGATGAACGTCCAAACGTGGCAACAAGTCGAAGCCCTTTTTCACGAGGCGCTGGAACAGCCGCCCGACACTCGCACGGCCTTTCTCGCGCAAGCCTGTGGCGCTGACGCAGCGTTGCGCGCCGAAGTCGAATCGTTGCTCGCCGCTTACAGCCACGAAGCCTCGCTCGCTGAATTCATGCCCGCCCTTGTCGCCGATTGGGCCGAAGCCTCGCATCCGCAGATCGGCAAAACTATCGGACGCTATCAGATTCATTCGCTGCTCGGTGCGGGTGGCATGGGCGAAGTCTTTCTCGCCGAAGACACGCAACTCGGTCGCCGCGCTGCGCTCAAACTTTTGCCCGCACGTTTCACTGCTGACGCCGGACGCATCCGCCGCTTTGAACAGGAAGCGCGCGCCGTGTTGTCGCTCAATCATCCCAATATCGTGACGCTGTTTGACCTGGGCCAGGCGGACGGCGCGTTTTTCATGGCGACCGAATTTATCGAAGGCGAAACCCTGCGCGCGCGCCTGCAACGCGAAGGCACATTGCCCGTACGCGAGGCGATTGACTTGGCTTTGCAGATCGCCGCCGCGCTCACTGCGGCGCACGCGGCGGGCATCATCCACCGCGACATCAAACCTGAGAACGTCATGATTCGCCGCGACGGTTATGTGAAGGTGCTGGATTTCGGCTTGGCGAAAGTGAATGAGACGCGCATTGACGACACCGATTCGGAGGATTCATCGAGCCTGACTGACACGGGCGCAGTGATGGGTACGGCGCGCTATATGTCGCCCGAACAGGCGCGCGGACTGCGCGTCAACCATCGCAGCGACCAGTTCAGCCTCGCCGTCGTGCTTTACGAAATGTTGGCCGGACGCGCTCCGTTCGTGGGCGAGACGCGCGGCGATTTGCTCGTAGCGATTTTGACCGCCGCGCCTGCGCCGTTAGTCGAGACGGCTCCGGCGACGCCCGCGGTGGTTGAAACGATTTTGCTGCGCGCGTTAGAGAAAGAAGCTGACACGCGTTATGCGTCGGTCAAAGAGTTCGCGGAGGCACTCAAAGCGGTGGCAGCGGAGTTGGCTTTTACGAGTCGTGATGCAAATGCGTTGCCGTTGGTTTCTGCGTCGGTGGAGAAAGCTGCGCTGAAAAGTCGTGTCGGTAATACGTTTTGGTTGATGGCGGCGACCATCGTATTGACACTGGTGGGAGCGTTCGGCTGGTTTGCCTTCAAACAAGCGCGCAATCGTTTTGCCGCCGATATTCTGCCGCAGTTGCAATTCAAGTTGATTGACAGTTGGAAAGCCGAAGCAGACTTGGCAACCGCCGTCTTCAGCAGTTCACCAGATGGCAACTTGCTCGCTTACGCCAAGACTGACAGGGGGCAGGCGGATATTTACGTCAAACAAATCAATGGCGGACAAGCGCGCAATCTGACCAATGATGAGTGGGTTGATTCCAGTCCGCTCTGGTCACCCGACGGGCAACGCATCGCCTATCTCTCGCAGCGCGCCGGCAAAACCGAACTCTGGCTCCTCCCCTTTCTCGGCGGCAGCGGGCAAATGGTGAAAACTTTTGATGCGCCACCGCGCTGGCTGACGAGTTGGACGCGCGACGGTGTGCGCATCTACTACGAAGCAGGCCCGAATCTGTTTGCGTTGGAGACTGCGGATTGGAGCAACCGTCAGGTGACGCATTTCCCCGCTGATTCCAAGCGCAGCGAGTTTGCCGTATCGGCGGATGAACAGTGGCTAGCTTATCAGGACGAAGTCGCCGGGCAAGAGCATCTTTTCGTCACTTTGCTCGAGGATAGTACGGCAGCGCAAATCACGCACGAAGGCAACTTGAATTCATCGGCGCTTTGGTTGCCGGATAATGAGCGGCTGATTTACACCTCGCTGCGCAACGGCATTCAGCAAATTTGTCTAGCCTTTCGCGACGGCAGACAGCCCATCCAACTGACTGCCAGCCACGAATCAGTCATCCCTTGGGAAGTGACGGCAGCGGGCGACAAGGTCTTCTATTTCTCAAAACGTGAGGAGTCAGACCTTTATTTGTTCGATTTGGCGAATGATGCGGAAAAACGTTTCAGCACCGAAACCCTACAAGAACTTGCACCTGTTTTCTCACCCGACGGGAAAACGCTCGCCTACTTGCAAACCCATGGCATTGGCAATTTGGGGCTTTATCAAAGCGGCATTCATGTGCAAAAGATCGAGGGCGGCGAGCCGCTGCGTTTGCCAACCAGCGGGTTTGATGTGCGTTGGTCGCCGCGCGGCGACCAACTGGCTTTTTTGCGCTTAAACGAACTCGACGCACAGTTGTGGGTAATGCGTCAGGACGGCGCTGACGCGCGGCCCGTCGTTAATGGACAAGTCGCTTTTCTCGGCTATTTTCCTGTGCCGTTTGCCTGGTCGTTTCCGCCCAATTTCAGTTGGTCGCCAGATGGTCAAAAGCTGGCTTACGTCTCGCAAAAAGACGGCGCACTCAATCTGCACACCATTACCCCGGATGGCGTTGGCGATACACGCCTGACTGAGAATGCCGATACGACTTTCAAACTCTATTGCCCCCTCTGGTCGCCAGACGGTAAACGCATCGCATACTTAGGCCGCACGACAGGCGCAAGCGCGCAACGTTCGTTGTGGATCGTGGAAGGCACACAGACGCGGATGGTATGGCAAACCACCGATGAAATACGGTTGCTGGGCTGGTCGCCTGCGGGCGATCAAGTTTTTCTGAGCGCGGTGCGGCCTCCGCGCCGCAACCTTCCTGTCGAAGTCAACGTGCTGGCCGTCCAGCCTGAACATAAAACCGCCGCCCCCCTCGCCCGTTTCGCCGACGCTTATTTCGCCAATCTGGTGCTGGCACCTGGCGCTCAACAAATCGCTTATGTCGCGCGGCAAGCCAGTGTCGACAACCTTTGGATTGCTTCGCTCGCCACGGGACAGCGCCGCCGCCTGACGGCGAATGCTGATCCGAACTTCAGTTACGGCAGCCTGACGTGGTCGCCGCAACAACACTTGCTTGGGTTCACCAGGCAAACCAACGCAACCTCAATCTGGACGATTGAGAATTTCAGATAAGGAGACAACGATGACTACAGGAAATGAAGTTTGGCCTCTCGATAAATTGCTGGAGACGTATGCCGAAAGCGTACGCACACTGATTGACAAAGCAACTGACCCAACTACAAAAGATGTTGACCCTACCAGGGAAAAAATCTTGTCTCATATGTTGAAATGCCATGTTCGGCAAATCAGCCTGATGCGCGCCGCCTATGGTGAAAACATGCTCGAATGCACTTGCGATGACGTTTGGCCGTGCTTTGCCTGCTAACTTCAAGCTCTAACGCCTGAGCACGGCGGAATTAACTTGAGCCGCCGTGTTCACGGCCTTTTTTCGCCTCTTGGTTATTGGATTCGCCGCAAAATCCGAGACCTTCACCTCTTCGATACGGTCTTACCAATTGCTTGACGGACACACGGCGCGAAGCTATACAGACGGGCGTCGCAAAATCCATTGTCAACGGCAACTCACTCGGTAAATTTTATGCAACGTTCACTTCGTTATTGGAAGCTGCTTTTGCTTGCGTGCAGCTTCGGTTTGATCGCTTACGGCTTCGGTTCAGTCGCCGCACAATCCGATGCGCAAGCTGAATTTTTCGAGAAACAGATTCGCCCGATCTTCGCTACGCAATGCGCGAAGTGCCACAACGCGCGCGCGCTGGCGGCGCAACTCGATCTGACTTCGGCGGAAGGGTTTGCCAAGGGCGGCGAGAGCGGTGCGCTTATCAACAAAGACAAGCCGGAAGAAAGCCGCTTGCTCAAGGCGATTGGTTATAGCGAGACGCTCAAGATGCCGCCGACCGGCAAGCTGAAAGACGAAGAGATTCAAGCCATTGCCGCCTGGGTCAAGGCGGGCGCTGCTTGGCCGGGCGCAGTCGCCACGGTAGCCAATGCCGCCAAACCGAATTCGACGCGCGCGTTCACCGAAGCCGAAAAAGCCTTCTGGTCGTTTCAACCGCTGGCGCGTCCGGCGCTTCCGAAAGTCAAAAACAATGCGTGGGTTAAGGCTCCGATTGATGCGTTCGTCTTGCAGCAACTCGAAGCGAAAGGACTCAAACCGGCTGCGCCTGCCGATAAGCTGACGCTGTTGCGGCGCGCTACGTTTGATTTGACCGGCTTGCCGCCGAGCGAAAAAGAGATCAACGAATTTCTCGCCGACAACGCAAAAGAGGCTTTTGTCAAAGTGGTTGATCGTTTATTAGCGAGTTCGCGTTATGGCGAAAAGTGGGGACGCAACTGGCTTGACGTAGCCCGTTACGCCGACTCGACCGGCAACGACGAAGACCATCGCTATCCGCACGCGTGGAAGTATCGTGATTACGTGATCGAGTCGTTCAACAACGATTTGCCTTACGATCAGTTTATCCGCGAGCAAATCGCAGGTGACATGCTTCCGTCCAAAGATGGTGCTGAAGTGAATCGGCGCGGCATTATCGCTACGGGATTTTTGGCGTTGGGGCCGAAGGCGATTGCCCAGCAGGACAAGCAGAAAATGTTGTATGACGTTTTCGATGAACAGGTAGACGTGACGACCAAAGCTTTTCTCGGCCTCACGGTGGCTTGCGCGCGTTGCCACAATCACAAGTTCGATCCGGTGTTGACGAAAGATTATTACTCGATGATTGGGATGTTTGCCTCTACGCGCAGCTTCAGCAATCCCGACTCGCACGTTTCAGCCGTACTCGAAAAGCCGCTCGTGCCGAAAGCCGAGTGGGAGAAATACAAAGCCGAACGCGATGCGCTTAAAGCCAAGCAGTCTGCCGCGCAAGACGAAATCAGCGAAATCGTAGACAGCGTGCGCGAACCTGCCGCGCGTGAACTGATGTCGCGCACGGCGGAATACATGCTCGTCGCGCACAAGGTTTATACCGACAACGTGAAACCGGAAGACGTGGCGGCCCAAGCTAATCTTGCGCCCGAAGTGTTAGAGCGTTGGGTGAAAGTGCTAAAGCCCGAAGACCTCACGCCGCAACACTTGCTCGATTGGCGCAAGGCCACGGATGAAAACCGCACGGCGGTGGCGAAACAGTATCAGCAACGTTTGCAAACGCGGCTCGACGAATGGCTCAAGCAAATGAACGAGTGGCGCGCGAACGGCAAGCAAGCGACGGCGAACAAAAAGAAAACCGAACGGCCTGAGTTTGAAGCAGGCGAAGATCGTTTCTTTCAAGCCGTCTATTTCAACGGCAACGGGCCGTGGGGCCTGAGCCAGAAAGACAAGAAACGATTCAACGAAACGCAAAACGCCCGCGTCGCTGCACTCGAAAAAGAAATCGAGACGTTGAAAAAATCTGCGCCGAAAGAACTCGACATGGCTTGTGCGGTGGAAGAGGGCGAACCCGTCAAGCAACCCGTATTCATTCGCGGCGATTACCACAACGAAGGCGAAGACGCGCCGCGCGCATTCCCTGCGATCTTGTCGAAGTTCGATACGCAGCCAGCTTTTATAAGCAACGGCAAAGGCAGTGGCCAAGGTAGTGGACGACTGCAATTCGCCGAATGGCTCGTGCAACCCGAACATCCGTTGACGGCGCGCGTGATGGCGAATCGCCTGTGGCAAGGGCATTTTGGCGAAGGGTTAGTTCGCACGCCCGACAATTTCGGCAAGATGGGCGAACGGGCGACGCATCCCGAATTGCTTGATTGGCTGGCGCGCGAATTCGTCAAAGGCGGCTGGTCAATCAAAGCGATGCACCGAGTGATGATGCTTTCTAGTACTTATCAAATGGCGGGCGAAAACCCGGCGGCGCTGAGTGCCGACCAAGACAATCGCTTGCTCTCGCGTTTCAACCGCCGTCGCCTCGCGGTCGAGGAATTGCGCGACGGCTTGTTGCAAATTGACGGTACGATTGATTTGACGGTGGGCGGTTCGTTGCAAAACGGACGCGGCACCGACGGAGAAACCAGCCAGGGCCGTTTGAGCATCAATCCTGACAAGCAAAAACGGCGGACGGTTTATTTGCCGCTGCGCCGCGCGAACCTGTCGCCGCTGCTCAACCTTTTCGATTTCGGCGACGCGACGACGACGAGCGGCAAGCGGCAGTTGACCAACGTTTCTACGCAGGCGTTGTTCTGGCTGAACAGCGAGTTTTTGACGGAACGCTCTACGACGTTGGGCAAGGCGTTGTTGAGTGATGTGGCGTTACCAAAGCTGGATGACGCGGCGCGTATCGAGAGTGCTTATCTGAAAATCCTCAACCGCAAAGCCAGCGCGGGCGAAGTCGCGGCGGCGTTGCAATATGTCGCTGGGTTTAAGCAAAAGTTCGCAGGCGATGACGCCAAAGCGTGGCAGAGCTTCTGCCGCGTACTGATGGCGTCGAATGATTTCCTTTACGTTGATTGAAGCTCGTGCGAAAGATGAAAAACAGCCAACCCATTTCAGCTACGACGGACGAGCAGGACAGTGCCTGGAAAGAATTGTTGGACGCATGCCTGTCTGACTTCGTCGCGTTTTTCTTTCCCGACATCGCCAGCGAAGTGGATTGGACAAAACGCTGGGAACCAAAAGATAAAGAGTTGGCGAAGCTCAAACCCGATTTGCCGGAAGGTAAGCTTTACGCCGATAAGCTTTACCAAGTCTGGCTCAAGAACGGCAAGGCCAAATGGCTGTTGATTCATATCGAAGTGCAAGGCCGCGCCCATCGCGGTTTTGCGCGGCGGGTCTATGATTACAATTACCGCATAAAAGCCAAGCATTCCGGCGTAGACGTAACGAGTCTGGTAGTCATCACCGAAACCAAGCGTCCGGTGGCGGGGCGTTACGCTTGGGCGCATTGGGGCTGCTCGCTGGTCTTCACGTTCCCGCTGATACAACTTTCCGCGTTTGCCGGACGGTTGGCGGAGTTGGAGAATGACGCCAATCCGTTTGCGACGGCGGTAGTAGCGCAATTGAAAGCACTGGAAACGCGCGGCGATGCAGCGCGTCGCTTTGTTTGGAAGCGACGATTAGTTGAAGGGCTTTACGCGCACGGCTGGAAGCGAGAGCGCATCGCGGCGCTGTTCAAGTTTATGGACTTCGCGATGAAGTTGCCTGATGAATATGATCTGCAAATCAGGCAACTCATCCATCAGATCGAAGAGGGAAAAGAAATGGCTATGCTCACATCAATTGAAAGATTCGCAATGCAAGAAGGAAAGCTGGAAGGAAAGCTGGAAGGCTTGCAAGAAGGCTTGCAAGAAGGTTTGCAAAAAGGCTTGCTTGAAGCCGTGCTATTACAACTCGCGCATCGCCTGGGCGAATTGAGCAACGCTACGCAAGCGAAACTCCGCAAGTTGTCGTTTGAACAACTGCAATCGTTGTTAGTGGCACTGCTTGATTTTCACCACAAGACCGACTTGCTCGCGTGGTTAAAAGCGCAAACTTCGCTTTCTGGCGCAACGCAAAAATCCAACGGCAAGCACGCAAAATGATGAACCCCATCTCCCACCCATGCCACACAAAATCCTTGTCGTAGATGACGAACCTGATCTCGAAGCCCTCATCACCCAACGCTTTCGCAAACGCATTCGCGCTGAGGAGCTGACCTTTCTGTTTGCCAGCCATGGCGAAGAGGCGCTCGCCAAGTTACAAGCCGACCACCAAGTTGACGTAGTCCTCACCGACATCAATATGCCGGTGATGGATGGGCTGACGCTGCTGTCGCGCTTGCGTGAAGCGCATCCGCTGCTGCGTTCGGTGATCGTGTCGGCCTATGGCGATATGCCGAACATCCGCACGGCGCTCAATCGCGGCGCGTTTGATTTCATCACCAAGCCGATTGATTTTCAGGATTTGGAAATCACCCTCGACCGCGCCATTGCCGACGCCGTCGAACGCAAACAGGCGGCGCAAGATCGTGACCGCTTGCTCGGCCTTGGCCGCGAACTCGAACTCGCGCGCAACATTCAATCTGCGCTCGTACCGCATACCTTCCCGCAACACGAACGCCTGTCGGTCTATGGCGCGATGATTCCGGCGGCGGAGGTCGGTGGCGATCTGTTTGATTGTTTTATGCTCGATGACCAGCGGCTGGCCTTCACGATTGGCGATGTTTCGGGCAAGGGCATTGCGGCGGCGCTGTATATGGCCGTCAGTCGCACGGTCTTGCGCGTAGCCGCCACGAAAGGCTTGTCGCCGCAAGCCTGCTTGCTCGAAGCGCACCAGTTTTTGTATGGCGAGCGCCGCGCGACGTCGCACTTCGTCACCTGTTTTTACGGCATCCTCGATCTGGCAACCGGGCAGTTGGATTACAGCCGCGCCGGACACAATCCGCCGTATCTGGTGCGGGGCGATGTTGTGCAAACGCTGGATGCGGCAAGCGGATTGCCGCTGGGCATGCTCAGGACGGTGAAGTACGACACGGCGACGGTGCAGCTTGCTCACGGAGATACGTTGTTGCTGTTCACCGACGGCATTACCGAAGCGATGAATCCGCGACAGGAAGAATACGGCGAAGAGCGGCTGGTGCAATTGCTCAGTGAACGGGCTTCGGCGCTGGCGGTAGAGGAGTTGGTGCGCTTGGTGACGCAGGCAGCGACCGCGTTCGCGGAACACGCTCCGGCTTCGGATGATATGACGGTGTTGGGTGTGCGGTTTGTTTAGTTATGGAGTGCTGCGGCTCTACGCAGCTTTTCGTTCGCTACCGAAATCTCGCGGAACAACCGAAGCGTTGGTTGCCGGGCGTTGGCTGCCGAAATCTCGCGGGACAATGAAGATTTACGCGGCGAACGAAAAGCTGCGTCAAGCCGCAGCACTCCATGCGCACAGGCGTCGGATGATATGACGGTGCTTTGCGTCAGGTATGTGTAGTTTTCCTGAAAGGCTGAAATGAAGAAAAATCAAAAGGCAAAAGGCAAAAGGCAAAAGGCAAAAGTGGGATGCGGAAGCGAAGTCCTTTCTGTATTTCTGAAATCAAGTTCCGAACTTTTCCCTTTTCCTTTTGTGTCTGGCCTTCTGAACTTTTGCCTTTTGCCTTTTGCCTTTTGCCTTTTGATTTTGCCTGAAGCATTCAGCCAGGAGCGCACGCCTTCACCCAAGCCGCCAAAGGCCGAAATCGGCATGCCCTTGCTGCGCAATTACACGCCGAAGGAATACGGAGCCGGAGACCAGAACTGGGGCATGGTGCAGGATCGTCGCGGCGTACTCTACGTTGCGAACAATGGAAACGCGGTGCTGGAATACGACGGCGTCACCTGGCGCAAGATCCGCGTCCCCGGCAGAGGCCGCGCGATTGCGATGGATGCCGCTGGGAAGATATGGGTGGGCACCGGCTCGGACTTCGGCTTCCTGGAACCCGACGCCAACGGCACGCTGCACTACGTCTCGCTGGTTGAGAAGATTCCGCTGGAGCACCGCAGCGTCGTCGCTATCTATCAGGTGTTGTCCACTTCGCAGGGGACGTTCTTTCGCGCCAACGCGCGCCTCTTCCGCTGGGATGGGCAGCGCATGCAGGTCTGGGCCACGAAGACGCGCTTTCAAACGGTCTCGGAAGTGCGAGGTCACATCTATACTTCGCAAGTCGGCATTGGCTTGCAGGAAATTGTGGGCGATGACTTGCGTGACCTGCCCGGTGGCGCTGCTTATAAAAATCCCGTAAGGC
>JAYSVR010000535.1:0-35090 GCA_043718445.1 Acidobacteriota bacterium
CCATCGCGCTGGCGACGTTTTGTATCGCCATTTGCAGTACGCTTTCACCCGTGATTGCCGTACCGCTCGTGCAAAGGCCGCAAGCGCCTGCGCCGAAACCGGTGGCACCGAAAGCGCCCAAAGCGCCTGCGCCCGCCGCGCCGCGCGAACTCTTGGACGACATTCTCGAACTCGACGCGCCGCTCGCTCGCATTGAGATCAACGGCGAAGTGATAGAAATGCCCTCTGCCGCCGCGTTGGCTGATCTCGACGATCACCTGCGCGACCTGCAAGATGAATTCGCGGCGATTGCTCCTATTGCTCCCCTTGCTCCTATCAGTCCCATCGCTCCCCTTGCCCCGCTGGCCGAACTTGTCGAATTTCCCGGCTTTCAACAAAGCGGCGAAAAGAAAGCGCCTGCCATTCCCGAAGACGAAATGCTCAAGCTGTTGTCTGACATTGTTAAACGCGATGCCGACGCCAACGTACGCGCCGAAGCCTTGTCGGGCATCTATCGTTTGCGCAGCGACAACGCCATCAACACCTTGATTCAGCTTTATGATCAAGTGACGGACGTAAAAACCAAAGGCGAAATTCTCGCGCGTTTGATTCGTCGCACGGGCGACAACAGCAAGGCGCTCGCCAAGCTCGTACAAGTTGTCAAAAACGAAAAGGATGAAACGCTCGTTAGTCGTGCATTAAGTTCGCTCGGCTATCTCAAAGGCGATGAAGGCGCAGACCAACTCGTCTCGATTTATGACAGCCTGTCAGACCCCAAAATGAAACAGCGCGTCATTCGCTCACTCGGCGCAAACAAAGGTAAGAAAGCGATTGAGAAACTGATGGCGATTGCCAAAGGCGACAGCGACGCTACGTTGCGGCAGGCGGCGTTGCGCGCGTTGAGCAATCTCGATGGCGACAGTTTTAATTGGTCAACCGGCTTGGGGGCGGCTTCAGCGCCGCGTGATGGGGCGTTCAGCATTGGCGGACAAGGTTTCAACATTGATTCAGAACGGGCGCGCGAGCTTCAACGTGACGCCGAAGAGCGTATGCGAGAATCACAGGAACGCATGCGTGAATCGCAAGAGCGCATTCGTGAATCGCAAGACCGTCTGTGGTCTGACACAGATCGTCGCATTTTGCGCGTTGCGCCCAGGCCCGCATCACCCGAAAAGCCTGAAACTGCGCAACCGCCTGCGACTGAGAAAAAGCCTTCTTCGACCAGTCCGAAGAAAGCCGCTACCGGTTCGATTGTGATCTAACCTCAATCCGCTTTCATTCATCCCGAGGGTAACGCGCGCTCTAGGCGAGTGGCGTTACCTTTCTTTTTGGTAGAGCAACCTTTCCACACGGAGGAATCGCTATGTTCCGTCATCTGTTATTAGCCGCCGCTCTCACGAACGCGTTGTTCACCGCGCCTGCGTCAAAGGCGCAAAACAAACCGGCGGTTAAAGAATATACGCGCGCCGATTTCATCAACGTCGAAGGCGCGAACCTCAACGACAAACTCGCGCGCGCCGTGGCGCAATGCCGCGCCGCGAAACTGAGCGAATCGTGCTGGCTGGCGTGGCATTTTCCGGTACGCGAAAACGCACGCGCTGGGGAATTCCACGGCTTCTATTACCGCGACGACGATGGCATCAAACTCGAACGGCGCGAAGACCCGAAACAAACTGCGGTCTTTTTGCTGGCCGACATCACGGCTTCGTCAACGAATTTCAAGCGCGTCAAAACGCTCAACCTCGGCGAGCCTTACGTATTCGAGAAACATCCGGTTTATTGGCTAGGTGACATTGAGGTGAACCAAAGCATCGCGCAACTCGACACGCTGCAACGCGAAGCCAACTCAGACGCCGCTCGTGCGCGCGGAGCCTTGCGCGCCATCGGTTCGCACGACAGTCCGCGTGCGCTCAGCTTGTTGAAAGACGCGAGCAAATCAACGAATGCGGAAATTCGCGGCACGGCGCTTTCGAGTCTCGGCAATCTCAAACTCGCCGAAGCCGATGTCGCGTTGATCGAACTGTTTGAGCAAAGCACCGATGAGACTTTTAAGGATGAAGTGATTCGGCGGTTGGGTTACAGCGAGACGCGGCAGGCGTTGGAGAAGCTGCAAGCCATCGCGCAACGCGACGCGAGCGCCCGCTTGCGCAAAACGGCAGTGCGACAGCTTACGCGCACGGCGGCGGCGGGTTATGAAGGTGATTGGAATATCAGTCGAGAGGAAGAATAACTGCGAAGGTTGGCACGATTTTTCAGGCCGATTCATCGGCCTTTCCTGCAGGGCAGATAGGCCAGTCGGTTTACGACTGGTGCGGTGGTGCGATTTTAATTTTAGCCCGTTTGAACGGGCTTTTGCAGCGGCTTTAGCCAATGGCTTGGGGCTGAAGCCAGTCGAGTGAAGGACGCTAAAGCGCCCTAACCAGCCACTGGCGTTGCTTTACCAGCCGTGAAGCGGCTGGCCTAACCGCCCTGCGGGAAAGCCCGCTGAGAGCGGGCTGGAAAGATTGAGATGGTGTTGCGTGACGCCAGCGTTAGCGATTAGGCAGCGGAGGTGGCGGTGCGGGCAGTTCGTCGCCGAATTGCAACCGCGGATCGCCCGCTTTTAGCAACTCTTTCGGCGTGAAACATCCCGAAGTTCCGATTATCGGCACAACCATATCGCCTACTTTGAAATAGACCGTGTTTTGAAAAACCGCGAAGTCCGTGCGCGGCTTGACGGCGAATGGCGCGTTAGGTGCGGGCGGTGCGGTTTGCATAACGGGTTTGATTTTGGGCGGCGGCGGTAAGTCGGGCAATACGACAGGGCGCAGTTGATTATCTTGCGCATAAGCCGTGACGACGAGTGCGGCAAATAGAATTGGTTTTATCAGAAACATCATAAAGCCTCTTTGATTGAGTTTCGGTCTATGAGTTGGCGCTGAGGGAACGCCCATGCAGAAGCCCCTTGCAAACTTTTATGCCGCGTAAGCGACTTGCCCGGCGATGATCGTATGCGTCACGGTGCAATCGGGTTTTGTAGGCGATTGCACCGTGAGCCGCGAGGAAGAATAGCGCGGCTTAAACTTTCGGCTCCTGTTGCGTAGCGCAATGAATGCTGCCGCCGCCACCGGTAATTCCGTCAATATTGATTTGCACTACCTCGCGCTCAGGAAAGGCTTTTTTGACGGCCAGATCGGCTTGCGCGTCGCCGAATTCCTGCGCAATGACGGCACCGTTGCACACATAAAACCCGATGTACCCACTAGCGAATTCTTCTGTCTCCCAAGTTTTTCTCACGGTTTTCGGCGCGGTCAACGTGATGACCTCGAACGGTTTTCCGTGTGCATCTTTGGCCGACTTGAGCAGTTCAAGGTGTTTTTTGGTAACAGCGTGGTCATAAGAGTTCGGGTCAGAATCATATCCCGCGACCACGACGCCGGGGCGCGCAAAGCGGGCATAAAAGTCGGTGTGTCCATCGGTGATGTCTTTGCCTTTGATGCCGGGCAGCCAGATGATTTTTTCTAGTCCGAGCAACTTCTTGAGTTCTACTTCAGCCTGAGCCTTCGTGAAATCAGGGTTACGATTGGCGTTCAACACACAGCTTTCAGCGATGATGGCGGTGCCGTGTCCGTCAACTTCGATGCCGCCGCCTTCCAGAATTAGTTCAGTATGCATCACTTCAACGCGCGCGTGTTCGGCCACGAAGGCGGCGACTTCGGCGTCTTGCGCATGCGCTTGTTTTTCGCCCCAGCCGTTGAAATTGAAATCTATCGCGGCCTTTTGCCCTTGCTCGTTCAGCACAAAAACCGGCCCCGTGTCGCGCATCCACAGGTCGTCTAGCGGCGCGACGATGAGTTCGACTTTGGGGCCGACCAGTTTTTCTGCGAGGCGACGGTCGCTTTCTCTGACCAGCATCGAGACCGGTTCGTACTTCGAAATGGTGCGGGCAATCGTCGCCAGATTGCGTTGCACTTCGGGCAACAACTTGGCTCCCCATATTTTTTGACTGGCGCCGAAAGCCATCCAGGTGCGCTGATGCGAGTCAGCTTCGTCCGGCATGAACCAACCGCTTTTCCCCTCGACCGCAGAAGCAGCGGCAACTGGTCGCGTCAACAAACCTCCTGACAACAGCGCGGCTGTGTGCATAAAATTTCGTCTCGTAATCATATTTTCCTCCAAGTCGTAATAAGCGTGGGGAGCGGCTTTCATAGCCATCCTATCAAAAGGGATAGGCCAGAAAGCCGCTTTCGTTCGCCATCTATTAGACATTATCGGCAATAGAAATTAGCCACGGGGGAAGAGGGGAAAGATGGGGGAAACCAAATCACCCAATTGCTATCTTCTAATCGCTATAGAATTTCGGCAAGTTTCATGCGGCCTCGAAAGTGGCTATCAGTCATTTTCCATTTGCGATTTTCTATTTTTGATTTGTCATTGGTTTCCGAAGCGATCCGCCGCAATGGAAAATCAAAAATAGAAAATCGCAAATAGAAAATGAAAGGAACTGTTAGGCGGAAGATGAAACTTGCCTAGAATTTCTTTCTTTTCCCCCGTGTTCCCCTCTTCCCCCGTGGCTGGTGCATTGCTTAAAACTGAACCTACTTCAGATTCGCTGGTTGCTGTTGGGTTACGCAATGAACCATACCGCCGTTTTGGTAAAGGTTGCGCACGTCAATGCCGACCACCGTGCGGCTCGGATAAAGTTGCCGCAAAATGTTCAGCGCCACGGCATCGTTGGCGTCGTTGTAAGTGGGAACCAAGACCACTGTGTTGCCTACGTAATAGTTCACATAAGACCCCTTAAAGCCGACGCTGCGACCGGCAGTCGTGACTACGTTTTTAGCCGTGAGCGGCAGGGGCACGAAACGATAAGGCGCGCCATTGATGTTGCTGGCTTGGTAAAGCGTATTGATGTCTGCGCCCGACAGCCCCCAATAAGACAGATCGGAACGGCTCATCGTTACCAGCGTATGGTTCAAGCCGAAGCGCGCGAAGCCATCAATATGCATGTCGGTGATGTCATCCTGCCCGCCGTAAGCTCCGTCGAGCCAGATGAATTTAGTGACGCCCAGATGCGTGGTCAGAACGCTCTCGAACTCGGCTTGCGTGAGATTGGGGTTGCGCTCGTTTTCGAGCGTTGAACTGCGCGTCGCCATCAGCACGCCTTTGCCATCCACTTCGATGGCTCCGCCTTCCAACACGACTGAATTCAAATCAACTCGGGGCAGTCCGAGGCTATTCGCCACTCCGTTTGGCACAGTGTTGTCGGCGCGATAAGGCGTATCGTATCCCCAACCGTTGAAGCCCCAATCCGTGATCCTCAAATTATCGTCGTTGTCATAAACAAAGAGCGGGCCGTTGTCGCGCACCCAAACGTCGTTGGTCTTGCGCAAGAGAAAGTCTACGTTCAAGGTCGGGACTCCCGCCGCCAGCAACAGGTAAGTGATGCGGGTTCGCTCGGCGCTGTTATAAGCGATGATGTGAACCTTTTCGCCTTGCCGCAAGGCTTTTGTCATCGCTACCCAAGTTGCATCCAACGAATTTCTATAAGCCGTGCCGTAGGTGTAATGGTGCGGCCATTGCAGCCAAGTGCCTTCGTGCGGATCAGCTTCATCGGGCATGTAGCTTTGGATGTTCTGCGCGCGTGCGACGGTCGTCAGCGCGGCAAGCATCACCAACAGGCAGGCGAGGCCATTTAAAAAAGTCGTGTTGTGAGTGCCAAAGAATTTAGTGCGCATATCTTTCGTGTCTCCTGAAAATTAGTATTTGTTAGCAACACAACCAGTCGGTGTGCTTAGTTCGAGGGCAAGATAGGTGAAGGCAGAAAACGGGTCGCCCTGACTTACGCACTTGGACACATTGGCTGAATAAACTTTTAGCGGCAGGGCGTAAGACGCTTGTTTGTCTCGCGTTAGGTTTTCGATTCGGATGGCAGATGCGGTTGGGAAGCCGTCCAGACTTACGCGCTTGGACGCATTTTCGGCTAAGACGCAGCAATTCCCGGTTTGAATTCATTAGGTGATGGCGTCCCCAAATCCTGAAGCGCATTCACCACGAAAAAGCACAGAAATCACAAAAACGAGCCAATGATTCTTTTTGTGTCTTTTGTGCTTTCTTGTGGCTAAAGCTAAACCGGGAATTGCTGGTTAAGGCGCTTTGGCTGAGATGGATTTTTTGAATTGGGTCGGCGTCATTTCGCAGCGTTTCTTGAAGACGCTGTTGAAAGCGGACTTGGAATTGAATCCGGCATCATAAGCAATCGCCAACAAGGTCAGGTTGTCATTGGCAGGATCAGCAATCAATTTTTTCGCCGCCTCGACGCGATAGGCGTTCACAAAATCGTAGAAATTTTGCAGGAGCTTGTCATTGATGATTTGAGAAAGGTTGTTGGTCGAAAGACCCAGTGCCTCGGCCACTGCTGGCAGTGTGAGGTCGCCCTGCAAATATAATTTCTGAGTTTCCATCAATGCGAGCAGTTGGGCGAGGCTCTGTTCGGCCTGCTCATCGGTCAACGTAGACTTATAGTATTTCCCCCGGCCTTCATCATTACTGCTTTCGTCCGTAATGCTTTCATCAGCAACTGAGCTAGCGGGGTAATCGTGGTTGAGTGCAGTGTGATTAGCGACAGCCGGGTTGTGGTCAGAAGAAAAAATTGCGGGCTGCCTTAAACCCATATAGCCGACGGCGTAAATGAGGGCTGCGCATAAAAACAGGATGAGGTTGACCGCGTTCGCAAAAGCCAGTTGCTGTGAGGCGACAAAAAAATAGAGCAGGAGGTCAATCGTTACGATCACGCCAGTCGCCAGTGTCAGGTTTCTCAGCCAGCTTAAATTGATTCGGTCAATGGCCGAAAAAGAATCTTTGATGCTGCTGGCGTGCCGCTTCAGCAACAGTAAGGTCAACCCAAGATAAACGAGTTCATGAAAGCCGCTCGCCAATTCGATGCGCCCGCGAAACTCAGCGTCAACCAAAGTGATTGGCCCCGATCCCCCCGATTCCGACGATGATGATGATGATGATGATGATGATGATGGCGGCAGCAGTCCCTCTGAACTCAACTTGAACTCTGCGCCTTGCGTGAAAAGAGTTGGGACATAGAAAGCGACGATCAACAGGAACGGCAGAAAATGGAAGAGCCATTTTTTATTGGTGATTATTTGCGGCGAGCAGAGGAAATAGGCATACAGATATAACAGCGGCCCGTAGAGAAAAAACAGCGCATCGTTAAACCCAATCAGATGCGGGTAAGCAAAGATCAGCGGAGACGAATAAAGCGTCTCAAGCCCTATGTCTATTGAGTAAGCGAGGATCAGCAACGCCAGCCACCGATTCGCATTCTGATGGCCTTTTTTGTTTGCCAGCAAGAACAGCGACAACAACATGCCCTGGGTCATCGCCGCTAAAAAGACTACGTTCCAAATCGTCAGGGAGGAAGTCATTTTGATGGGCCGGAGTAAGCAATCTGTCCGGCGATTAGCGTATGCGCCACGGTGAAATCAGCGCGAAAGATTGCCACGTCTGCGTCTTTGCCGACGGCGAGCGAACCTTTGCGATGCGCTACGCCACACGCTTCAGCCGGAGCGAGCGCGGCGGTGTGCGCCAGATCAAGCCAATCCATTCCGGCAAAGGCGTGGGCGTTCGATAGCGCCTGATTCATCGTCAGCACTGAACCCGCAATCGTAACGCCATCCATCAGCGTGCAAAGATTGCCGCGCACCGTCACCTGAAAACTTCCCAACGTATATTCGCCGTCGCCCATGCCTTGCGCGGCGGTCGCGTCGGTTACGAGCGTGATGCCGTGGCGGCCTTTGCTGCGCCACGCATGCCGCACGACTTGCGGATGCAAATGTACGCCGTCGCAAATCAGCTCGGCGCACAGGGCAGGTTCGTTAAGTGCGGCAGCGGCGAGTCCAGGCTTGCGGTGATGTACGCCCGACATCGCGTTGAACAGATGCGTAGCCCGCGTGGCTCCAGCCTCAATCGCCGCGAGCGCCGTGTCGTAATCGCTTTCGGAATGTCCCAGCGAAGCAATCACTTTGCGCGCCTTGAGCCAGCGGATGAGTTCGAGTCCGCCGGGCAATTCGGGCGCGAGCGTCATGATCTTGATGCGGTGTTCGGCAGCGGCGAGCAACTCTTCGCACTCATCAAAGTTCGGGTCGCGTATGCCTTCGACGGGTTGCGCGCCTTTGTATTTGAGATTGATGTAAGGCCCTTCGATGTGCAATCCGAGCAGGCGTGCGGCAGGAGCGTTATTCAAAGCCCATTCCGCCGCTTTCACATCGTCAATCGCGCGCAGCAATTCAGCGTGACGAGCGGCAATCGTCGTAGCGAGAAAGCCTGTCGTACCGAATTGCAACAAGTTGTGCGCAATGCGCCCGATGCCCGCTGCGCCGTTCGCCATTACGTCGTCGCCGCCGCTGCCGTGAAAGTGCGTATCAATCAAGCCCGGCATGACGATGCAATCCGTTGCGTCAACGATCTGTGAGTTCTCGTCAGGCCCGGCTTCGTTAGCTGAACCGACAAAGCTGATACGCCCGTCTTCGCATAGCACGATTCCGTTGAAGATAGCGGCTTCCGGCGTAACGACCGTACCGCCCGTGATGGCAAGGCGTGATGTCATAAGAAAGTGAAAAGTGAAAAGTGAAAAGTGAAAAGCGGTTCTCTCTAGCGTCACCTCGTTAAACTAAAGAGAATCACTTTTCACTTTTCACTTTTCACTCAATTAGCAGTGTTGCTCAACCGTGGTGAGCAGGTGGTTGAAATCAATCGGTTTGCGAATGAATCCGGCGGCGGCGAGCGGTATGACGTGGTCAGAGACTTCATCCGTTGCCGAAATCAATACGACGGGAATCTGGCCGATGGCGGGATCGAGTTGTTGCGCCTGCCTGAATTCCCACGCGTCCATCACCGGCATCATCAAATCGAGAATGATGAGCGCAGGCTTGGTTTCGGTTTGCAGGTGCGCGATGGCGTCTTTGCCGTTCGAAGCGCCGACGGCTTGATAGCCTTTGCTGTTCAGATAAAACACCACGAGGTCACGAATGTCGTAATCGTCATCAATCACCAATACGTTTTTGTTTGCCATCGTCATCACCGAGACTCCTTGCAGAAAACTTTCGAAGCCGCATCTTACACCAGCCGTCAACGCTGTGTGCAATCGCGCCGTTTCGTGTTGTATGCTCGCACTTACCTCAAGCGAATCAATCTTATACAAGGACTTTTTATGACAAAACGCGAAATCAAAGTGGCGCATAGTCCTGATTCGGACGATGCCTTTATGTTTTATGGCCTGGCGACCGACAAGCTCGACACGGGCGATCTGGAATTCACTCACGTACTCAAAGACATTCAATCGCTCAACCAGATTGCGATGACGACGCAGGAATTCGATGTGACGGCGGTGTCGTTTCACGCTTATGCCTATTTGGCTGACAACTACGCGCTGTTGCCGCACGGCGCGAGCATCGGTGATGGATACGGCCCGATCGTCGTCGCGCGCGAACCTTTTCCGGCGAGCGAACTCAAAAACAAACGCATCGCCATCCCCGGTGAACTCACGAGCGCCTTTCTCGCGTTGAAGCTGCATACGCCTGAGTTTGAATACGGCGTCGAAGATTTCCAGTCCATTATTGATCTCGTCGTCACGGGCAAATATGACGCGGGCCTGCTGATTCACGAAGGCCAGCTCACTTATCACGAAGATGGCCTCGACAAAATCGTAGACCTCGGCGCGTGGTGGCTGAAAGAAACCGGCTTGCCCCTGCCGATGGGCGGCAACGCGATCAAGCGCGACCTCGGCCCCGAATTGCAACAGCGCGTATCGCATTGGCTGCATCGTTCGATTCAGTTTTCTTTGGATAACCGCGAAGACGCGCTCAATTACGCCATGCAATTCGCGCGCGATATGCCGACTGAAACGGCGGATAAATTCGTGGCGATGTGGGTCAATAGCAGTACGCTGGGCTATACCGAACGCGACAAGCAAGGCGTGAGGTTGTTGTTGGATGAAGGCTTCAGGAAAGGCGTGATTCCCAATAAGGTCGCAGTCGAGTTTGTTTAGCCTGGGAGCGCGAGCATCCCTGCTCGCGAATAGAAAAGCCGCGCAGCGCTCCTTTTCCCTGATTGGGCTTGATTACCAAGTCAGGAAAGAGGAACGCTGCGCGGCTTTTTTTACAGCACGCTGGGAAGCGTGCGCACCCAGGCTATTCCACAATCACCCGCTCACTCGCCCCGCGTCCATAAGTTTCAGGGTGATACATCTCTTCGGCTTTGGTCGGTGGAACCACGAACACGCCCGGTGTCGTAGCCCGCGCCACATACGAATAGGTATGCACGCCTTCCCACAGCAATGAAGCGAATGCCTCGACGCGTTCGTCGCGCAGGTTTTGATGTTCGTACCAAGTGCGTTGCCACCACCACCAACGATTCGAAGTTTGCGCTTGCGGGTCGCGCGGAATCGCGCCCGTCACGGCCAACGCCGGATTCAATGCTTCAAAGCCAGCGGGCAGCGGATCAACCAACGCCACATGATAGCGGCGCGCGGGCGCGACCATCGTGAGGCGTACGCGAACTTGCGCGCCCGCCTTGATGCGCCACGTACCGTCTTCTTGCCGTCGCACGTCGTTCGGATTATCAATCGCTTCGTAAACGCGCGTGACCGTGAAGCCGTAATCAGCCGCCTTCAACTGCAAATTCGTCGGCGCGTATTGCATCCCGATGCGGTAATACATCCGCCCCGCGCCCTCTTTGGCGAGCGTCAGATTGGGCGAACCACTTTGCGACATCAGATAGCTCATCGGCACGTTGATCTGTGAACGTTCGGTCGTGCGGCCTTTGAAAGCATGTTCGCCCGCGTAACCATCGCCGAGCCACGCGCGCGCAATGAAATTCGGCGTGACCTTTTCATACGTATTGAAATAGCGATCCAGCGCCAACAGCACCCAAGCGTTCTCTTGCGTGTTCTCCCATCCTCCAGCATTCGGGCCGGCTGCTTTGCGATGCGCCAGCAAGCCGCGCGCGAGTTTGGCGATTAAATCATTCGTCGGATCGTCGCCGATCAACGCCGCCAGAATGATGCCGTCGGCGCGACGATTGGAATGCAACATCAGATAAGCGCCGTCGCCGTAATTCGTCGTGAAGTGCGCGTTGCCAGCGGTCTCTTCGACGCGATTGGCGAAGTGGCGGCGGATAGCGGCGACTTCGAGTTTTGAATTGGCTTCGCCGGAAAGCACAGGCAAGAGCCAGCCCAATGATTCGAGTGGCAGCTTATCGGCGCTACCTGCTTGCGCGATCAGCGAACGGGCTTTGGCGGCGTCGCGGTCGTTCATCAGCGTGCGCGTGAAAAGTGCATAAGCGATCAACGAGCGGCGCGCTTCGATGCCGTACCAACTCGGAATGTAGCTCTCAATGTTGCGCAGGTATTGCTGCGACTTATCGGTCATCTCTTTCGGTACGTCGAAGCCTTTGGCTTTGGCGCGCGTGAGAGCGTGGGCTACGTGAATGCTGATGTAAGGCCACGTCTCGTCGTTTCTCGTCCAGAATCCGAAGCCGCCGTTGCCAGCTTGCATGCCGCGCAGCCGTTCAATGTCGCGTTTGACGCCTGCTTCCAGCACGTCGGCTTTGGGCAAGCCTTTCGCATCGAACGCTGCCAGCACATCGCGCAGCGCGGCGATGGCGAGGATGCGCGAACTGATTTGCTCGGCGCATTCATACGGATAGTTCGACAGATAAATCACCGCATCGGTCAGCGCCTGCAATTGCGTGCTTGACGTAGTGACCTCTAACCCGCCGAACTGTTTCACCGCATCACTCGGAGCCTTAACTGGTTGCGCAAACACGCTGTTGTCGAGTTCGCCGTAAACCGCAAAGGCTTCCGTCGTAGCCGGAGTCCATACGGGCAAGCTGACTTCGGCAGCGTCAGCCCACTTTCCTGAACTCACGCCGATCTGAAAGCGCGCCGTGCCCGGTTTGACGGCGGCGGCGGGGAAGCGAACTTCTACGCGATCATTGGGCGGGACGGTGACGCGGCGACCCGCAGCATTCGTTGCCACCGCGTTCGTAGTTCCGCCTTTAGGCGGTTGGTTTGCGTTGCCGAGGCCACCGCCTGAAGGCGGAACTACGAACGCGGTTAGTTCAGCATTCGTAGCTCTCACGACGACATCCACCGTCATCGGATTGTCGGTCTGGTTTTGCACGACGACGGGAAGCTCCAAACGGTCGCCGAAATTCAGAAAGCGCGGCGCACTCGGACGCGCCATCAACGGCAAGCGCGCCGTGATCGCGGCTTCGCCCGTACCGAATTGCTTTTCACCCGCTACGGCGACCGCCATCACGCGGTAGCGCGTCAGGTTGTCGGGCAGCTTCACCGTGACCGAAGCGCGTCCGTTGGCATCGGTGGGCAACGACGCGGCGAAGAACGCGAGTGCATCGAAGTTGGTGCGAACTTGGATTTGATCGTTTTTCTGATCAACTGAACTTAGTAATGCCAAATTACTTTCATCCGCCATCGTTCGCATTGCCATCGGCGCAGCTTTAGCAGCAGAAATCCTTCCATTTTGCGCATTGTAAAATCCTGCAACGTCACGCTCGTGTAAGCCTAAAACTTGTTGTCCATTCTGAAGTTTCCCAATCAACAGATCTGGATTCGCCAACGCCACCTTCTCCCGCAAATGATGATTGCGTACGTCGTCGCCGCGTTGCGGATAAAACGACGCCAGCGGATCGCCCAGCTTGTAACCAGTCAACGCCAGCACGGCTTCGTCAACGACGACGAGGGCGACTTCGCCGTTCGGGACGGGCTTGCCTGCCGCGTCGCGCAATTCGACATCTACGTTCGTCGTCCCGCCGGGTTCGAGCGCCTTGTCGCGCGGCGTAACGGTCGCCGTCAGCTTGCGTGACGCGGGCGGAATCGAAAGATTCAACGCGCCCGAAGCGAACGCCGGACGTTTGGGCAAGCTAGGGCGTGGCTGTCCGTCGTCGCCTGTGCGTTCGGCTGCGCCTACGAGATCAACTTGTACGTGCAGGTTCGGCGTAAAGGCGTCTTCAATCGGCACGCGCAAGGTGTGCGAAGCGCCGTTGATCGTGAAGCGTTCGGTGCGCACCAAACCCGCGCGGCGCAAGGTCAGCACGGCTTCGGCGTTGGCGAACGGAGCCTGCACCAAAATCTCAGCCGTCTCGCCCGCTTTGTATTCCTTTTGATTCGGGATGAGTTCGACTTTCTCTTGCGCCAGATCGCGCGACGGAGGCTGCTTTCCACCCGCTACCCAAAGCGTGAGTTCGCTCTGGTTGGGACGTTCGCGGTCGTCAAGGATGGTGGCGCGGACGCGATACGTCCCGCCTTCTTTCGGCGTGAAGCGGCATTGCACGGTGTTGTCATTCGAGCGCACGGTGCAATCTTGCGGATTGCTTTCAACCTGCTTCCATTCGCCTTTGTCGAATTGCCAAGCAAGCTGCACGGCTTGCATCTTGATCTCGCGGCCCGTGATGGCTTTGCCGTCGAGGTCGGTGACGATGGCGTCAACCAACAATGGCTCGCCTTGCTGCACGAAGGTGCGCGGACTGCGCAAGCCGACATAGAGTTCCGCCGGATGCACGAGCAACGACGTCGAACCGCCGAGCGATTGGCGATTCACGTCAGCGACGTTGGCCGAAGCCGTGATGCTCGTCGCACGCGGCGGCGCGATAGCATCGAAATCAATCCGCAACGTATGCTTGCCGCTCGCGTCAGTGCGGCCTTGAAACTGTTGGTTGTTGGATTGCGCACCTGCCTGATTCATCACCCACCACGGCGTCCACGCGCCGAAGGTGAAATCGCCGCGATTGGGCGGCGTGTAATTCGTCGCCTGTGCATTGACGTTCCAATTGACTTCGGCATTGGGCAAGCCGCCGCCCGCGTAATAGTTCGCCGCGACGGTCAAGTTGGCTGCGCCTTTGACGTAATGTGGCCCGGCGTCAGATTTGACCGTGACTTCATATTCAGGGCGGCGGAATTCTTGGACTTGAATCGGATGATGGTGTTGTTGTTGCGAAGCTTCATTGCCCAACAGCAAGTGCGCCGCGCCTAGATTCATCGTTTTCGGCAAACTGAGTTTCGTATCGAAGCCGCCCGCCGCATTGACGCTCAACGAACCTTTGCTGATTTCGTTGCCGCGACTATCCATCAACCGATAAGGCACTAAAGTCAGGGAAGCAGCACTGACATCGCCGCGCGGCCCGCCATTGATATGGCGTACCCAACCTTTGATACGAACGTCTTCGCCTGGCTTATAAAGTCCGCGATCATCGAATACGTGCCAAGCTAGGCGATCAGCCGACAAACCTTTTTGCCAACCGTTGTATTGCTCATCGCTGCCGTGAAAATTTTCCGGCAGCATTGCTACGTCTTTGCCTGCGCGAGCAACGAGCAAACGTTTGCCTTGCGCTGACAACGCAAAGCGCGCCAAGCCTTTGGCATCGGCTTGATTCTTTTCACCTGCCTTGATGGACGATTCGCGCAACTCGATTTCTACGTTGGCGAGCGGCTTGCCGTCTTTCAGCGACGAAGCCCACGCGACGAGTTCGCTGCTATCCACAAAAGCATCCAGCCCGATTTGCGTAGCCTGCAACCACACGTAAACCGCGCGGCGCTCATATTCGTTTTTCGGCGGCTGGACGGCTTCGATGGCGAGAACCATTTGGCCTACGCTATTGGTGAGTGCGGGCGTGAGATCAATTGCGGTCTCAATGAGTTCATCGGGCTTGGTCGCAACGTTAATCGTTTTAGACGAAGCCAAACGACCGATGGCAGGCAGCGGCTTCCAGTCGCGCCCGCGCCTGCCGTAACCACCGCCGCTTTCTTGCAGGTACTTGGCGAACTGTCCCCAATGCTCCGGCCCGACGGCGTAAAGCGTGGTTTTGAGTTGCGCGTGATTGACCGTGAACGCTGAAAACTTGGCAGGCGCGTTCGGGTCGAGTACGGCAAAGTTTTCAGCGGCGGCGGCAAGTGAAGGCGCGGCGTCGAGTACGTTGAACGCAACAGTGACAGGCTTTTCGAGCGTTTGGCCGAACTGGTCTTTGAGCGCAGTGTTGATCGTCACTGTGTAAGTCGTGCGGCCTTTAGTTGCGCCTTGAATCGAAATGCTATTCCAGTTGGCAATGATCTGTGCGCCGGGCAATTCGGGCGTGATGCGAATCCAGCTTTTCTCGAACGCAGTCATATCCAATGGATTGTTGAACGAGAGCGTAAACGGCATGAACGGTTCGCAGCGTTCCTGATAGCCGCACTGATGCCGTTGCAAGGTGAGCGGCGCGTAAGTCTGAAAGTTATAAGCGTAGGCTTTCTCGGTGCGGCGCGGCCCTTCGGCAGAGGGCGTTCCGATGGGCAATGTCACAATGCAATTCGTAGCCGCAGGCAACAACTCATTAGGCTTGAAAGCCAGCCATCTATCGGGTTGGGCAGCCTGCGCGAATTGGTTCACCTGTTGATCGGCTTTAATTTCTGCTTCGGTTGCGAGCCTCACGTTGAATGATTGATTGGCGGCATTGAGGCGCAGCTTTTCAACGATGTCGGCTTTGTTGATGCGTTGATCGAATTCGAGAAACAACAGCGGATCGCGGCGTTGCGGCGTGTTTTGCGGATGCGCGGTTTTGACGGTCAGCGCAGGAGTGCTGAACGTGAAGCGTTTCGTTGCCGCGAGCGCATTGCCCCAAACCGATTTCGTATTGGCGGGAATCTCTACGGTGTAAACCGTCGCCATCGGAAAGCGTTTGTCGGGCGCGAACAATAAAGTTTTTGTTCCGAGCCAGCGCCAGCGTCCGGCGGGTTGTGGTGATAACTTCACCGGCACTTGCCCGGCGGCGAGGTCATCGTTGGAAGTCACGGCGACCATCGGCTGTGAAAACGTGATGCTCAGATGCGGCGCGAGCGGCACTTCGCCTTCGGGCGCGTAACGCAAAATTTCGAGCGGCGCGGTCGCGGGCTTTTCGGTGAGCAACGTATTGCTCAAGGGCGGAAAGGCTGCGGTGACGGTTTGTCCGGCGCGCGGCGCGGGCAGCGAACGTTCGCGGAAAGCGAAAGGCTTTTCGTCATCGGCTTCGGCCTTGAACGGAGCCAATCGCTTGAGCAATGCCGCCGTGTCGTTCGCGTCGAGCAATTGCGCGATGGGTGTTGCCAGTGCTTGCGGGCGGTCTTGTGCTTCAGCACCTTCGCTCAGGCGGAACTGCAAGCCTTGTGGTGAAACAGTGGTTGGGCGAACGGATGGGCGGCGTTGTCCTTTGGTGGTCGGCATCGTGAATACCATTGCGATCAATGCCAGCGCGAAAAGCGCGAACGTCGTGAAGTGCGGGCGAAATTTGAACATGGCTTACCTCTGGTTTTTTTGGTGAATGGGGGACAGCCTAACGAACGTTGGCGGCTGCGACTTGTTGCTGATAATTTTTGCCTGGGAGCGCCCGCATCCCTGCGGGCTATAAAAGAAGCCGCGCAGCGTTCCTTATTTCAGACTCTCGCATTGCGAACGATGGGATAAGGAAGGCTGCGCCGCTTTTCTTACTGCCCGCAGGGATGCGGGCGCTCCCAGGTTGCGGGGCGCTTCTCTAAAAACGCATTCATGCCTTCCTGTGCGTCGCCGGCCAGCGCGTTCAGGCTCATCACTTCTTTGGTGTAACGATAAGCCTCGTGTTGATCAAGTTCGATTTGTGCATAGAACGCCTGCTTGCCGAGGGCTACGGTGAACGCGCTCGCGTTGGCGATCTGTTGCGCGAGTTCATCAGTCGTCGCGCGCAATTGATCGGGGGCGATGACGTGATTGACCAAGCCCCAGTCGGCGGCGATGTGCGCGTTGATGGGTTTGCCGGTCAGCAACATTTCTAAAGCGCGTTTGCGTCCAACCGCTCGCGTCAGCGCCACCATTGGCGTAGAGCAAAACAGCCCGATCTTTACGCCCGGCGTAGCGAACGCCGCCGCGTCACTCGCCACCACCAAGTCGCACGTAGCCACCAACTGGCAGCCCGCCGCTGTCGCCAGCGCGTGTACTTCGGCGATGACAGGTTGCGGGATGCTTTGAATGGTTTGCATCAACTCTACGCAAGCGTCGAAGAGCGTGCGGTAATCAGCGACGGTGCGTTCGATCATTTCGCGCAGGTCGTGGCCGGCGCAAAAGGCTGCGCCGTTGGCGGCCAGTACGATGACGCGCGTATCGAGCAACGCGCTGACCTCACGCAAGCAAGCGGTGAGTTCGCGCATCAGAGCGAGCGACAGCGCGTTGCGTTTCGCCGGATGGTTCAACGTGATGCGTGCGATGCCGTTGTGAGATTCAGTGAGTAAGTATTCGTAGCTCATAGAAGTGGTATCGCAACCTGTCAGGTTGCGGAGTCTTGGCGTTGCAGCCATTGCGTCAAAGAGAAAGACATGGGCAACCTGACAGGTTGCCCTACGTTTCGGCATGCCGTTGCCAACTCATCGCGGCCAATACGCCCGCGCCCAATAGCGTACCCCACAGCAACGAAGGAACGCCTTGCCAGCCTTTGCCCGCCGTATATTTTTCGAGCGCGAAAGTGACGGCGACGGATGCGATCATTGCTGCCAGCGCAGCGTTCGCGTTGACGCGCCGCGTATACAAGCCCGCGAGCAGCGGCAACAACAGCGCCGCCGACATCAGCGTATAAAAAATCGTGAGCGCCGTGACGACGCCGGGCAGCCACGCGGCGAGCAATGCGCCGAGTATGCCGCATACGACGGCGGCGATGCGTGCGACTTGTAACAACTGACGATCCGTCGCCGAAGGATTGATGCACGATTGATATAAATCTTTGGTCAACGAAGTCGAAAGCATAAACAGCACGGCGTCTGAGGCGCTTAGTTCCGCCGAAAAGATTGCGCCCAACAGCAAGCCGCCCAGCCATAGCGGCAAACTCTCGGTCAGCAACGTAGGCAACGCCAGTTCGCGGTTCTCAAGAGCAGGGAATTGCACGTGCGCAATGATGCCCAACAGCGCGGGGATAATCGCGTAAGCCAATAACGTCACGGCGTTGAGCGCGACGCCACGTCGCACGGCGGTTTCGTTTTTGGCGGCGAATACTTTTTGCAACAGGCCCGGCGAGATGACGAAAGCAGGTACGAGCAAGGCCAGATATTTCAATACACCACCCGCGCCGATGCCGGTGAAGCTGAGATACTTGTCTGAATTCGGTATCGCATCGCCCAGTTCGATTTGCATCTGCAACGCCGTCCATCCAGCCAATGGGCCTCCCAGTTGATTGAGCAGATAAAACAGCACGAAGATAAATCCGCCGAGTTTGACGACGGCTTGAAAGGCGTTGACGCGCGCGGTGCCGAGCAAGCCGCCGAATACGAAATAGAGCGTTGCTACACTTGCGCCAATGGCTGCGCCGATGGGTTTGCTGATGCCTGCGGCGACGTTGAGAATCAGGGCAATCGCAATCAACTGCCCCGCGAGAATCGCCAGCGCGCCGCCCCACAACAGCACAGCGACCAGCCGCCTGACGCGCTTGTCATAACGATGTTCGAGATAATCGCCGACGGTCATCAGGTCGTGTTCTTTGGCTACGCGCCAGATGCGCGGGCCGACGGCGAACGCCAGAATGAGCGAACCGAGTCCGGCAGAACCCACCCACCACCACGCGCTGAGTCCGTCGCGAAAGCCTAGTCCGGTTGCGCCTACGGTTGAACCCGCGCCGATGTTGGCCGCGATTAACGTACCGAAAATCAAGCCCGCGCTCAGTTGGCGTCCGGCGACGAAAAAGTCGCTCGATTGTTTTACGCGGCGCGAGAGATAAGCGCCGAGCAAAATCATGACAAGGGCGTAAGCAATCAGAATGAATAAGTAGGTCATAGGCGCGACGATGGTAATAGAGTTTTCGGCGCGAAGCACGAGCGGTCACGGCGAACCTGAATTTAATTTGCGCACAGCTTTTCAAGAATTGAGTCCTTGTTTACACTGCGCGCGCCTTGAGCCTATCAGTGAGTTGAAAGTCGCTGGTGTGTATCGTGCAAAGAAAATCCCATGTTGCCTTGTTCTATCATCATTCCTGTTTTCAATCACTCCGACCTGACGCGTCAATGCCTTGAGGCGTTACAGGCAGACGGCACTGAGCCATCGGCGCGCGAAATCATTATCGTCAATGACGGTTCGACCGATGACACGCTGGTGATGCTGGCGGGTTACGGCGCGCAAGTGCGAGTTATTACGTTGACGGAAAATCAAGGATTCGCGGCGGCGTGCAATGCGGGAGCGGCGGCGGCACAGGGCGAATATGTGGTCTTTCTCAACAACGACACGTTGCCGCGTCTGGGTTGGTTGGCGGCGTTGCAATCCTATCAAGTCGCTCATCCGCACGTGGCGGCATTGGGCGCGCGCTTGCTGTTTCCTGACGGCACGGTGCAGCACGCGGGCGTAGTCATTGGGCAAGATCGCAATCCGTGGCATTTGTATGCAGGGTTCCCCGGTGATCATCCGGCGGTGTGCCGGTCGCGGCGATTTCAAATCGTAACAGGTGCGTGCTTGTGGATGCGCCGCGAACTGTTTCAAGCGGTCGGCGGATTCGACACGGGCTTCCGCAACGGCTTTGAAGACGTAGACCTTTGTTTGCGGCTCGGCGCGCAAGGCCACGAAATTCATTATTGCCACGAATGCGTCATCGTTCATCTCGAAAGCCAGACGCGCGGCGGTTGGACGGACGACGACACCCACAATCACGCGCTCTATCGCGAGCGTTGGGACGAGCGCATCAAGCCAGACGACCTGAGTCATTATCTGGCCGATGGAACGCTTAAGACTTTTTACGGGCAGCGCCAGTGGCTGATGGTAGACGATTCGCTCAACGCGGCTTATCGCCCCACGCGTCCTTTGCGCATCGGCATGTGCGGAACGTTCGATGTCGAAAATTACGGCGATTTGCTGTTCCCTTTGCTCGCTGAAGCGGAACTCAAAGCGCGGCTGGGCGAGTGCGAATTGCATTTGTTTTCTTACCACGCGCAAACGGCGGAACATTGGCCTTTTGCGGTCAGGTCGGTGGCGGAATTGCCCGAAGCGATTCAGTCATTAGACGGCTTGCTCATTGGCGGCGGACATTTGATTCGTTTTGGTGAAGCCGTGGCACCTGGTTATGCGCCGCCTGCGGCGCACATACATCATCCGACGGGGTATTGGCTGACGCCCGCGTTGCTGGCCTTACAGCACGGCAAGCCGGTTGTGTGGAATGCGCCGGGTTTGCACGACGCGCCGCCCGCGTGGGCCGTGCCGTTGTTAAAGCTGGCTTTGTCGCAGAGCCAGTATGTGGCGGTACGCGATGAGGCTACGCAGCAAGCTTTACGGTTGGCTATCGGTGATGACTGGGATTGTGAAGTCGTGCCGGACACCGCGTTCGGCGCCGCGCGGCTGGTGAATCGTGAGAAGCCCTCGACGGACTGGCAGGCGTGGTGCAAGGCGCACCGCTTAGACAAGTCGTATGTGATCGTGCAGGCCACCGCCTTAAACCAAAGTTGGCTGGATTGGTTGACGACGCACGCCGCTGACTTTGCCGAATATCAATGGGTGTTGTTGCCGTTGGGGCCTGCGTTGGGCGATGCGGTTGAGGCGGTCAGGCATTCGTTAGCGAACGTAATCGAAGTGCGCGAGTGGCCCACGCCGTTGTTGTTGACCGAACTGATTGCACATGCGGCGGGCGTAGTGGGGCCTAGCTTGCATTTGGGCATCGTCGCCACAGCCTTTGGCGTACCCGTGTTGCGCCCGACCTCTTACTGGAATGAAAAATATCGCATCCTGTCGCCGTTCGCTTCGGTGCTGGCCTATGACGACCCGGCGGCTTTATCGGTCGCGCAAGTGAAAGCGCATTGGGCTGCTACTTCGCCCGCTGCGCAACTCGATCAGATCAACCATCAGTTCAGTCGGCAACTCCGTCAGCATTGGGACACGGTCGCTCGCACCATTCATCAGCCGACTTCCGGCGCGGCGCGGCAAGCCCTGAATCAGTTTTGGCAAACCCTGCCGCAATTGCTCGTTGCGAGCGGCGAAAGCCATGCCGCAGAGCAGGCAGCGCAAGCACAGGTCTTGGCCGACAAACCCACAGCGGCGCAACGCAATGCGGCGGATTACGCTGAACCGTTGGCAAAGCTGAAACGTTTTGCGTTGAGTGACGCTGAAAAATTAGCGCAATTGAAACGCGCCGAAGCCGAACGCACTGAACAGTTGGCGAAACTGAAGCGGTCGTATTCCTGGCGGCTGACGCGTCCGTTGCGGCAACTGATGCGTAAACTGCGTGGTTGGCCGACAGGGGATTGACCGGCAAGAGATTGAGAGGAAGCCGTGCTGAATATCGCTCACCTAAGACAACAACGACTCGCTGACGAATCTTATCGTTGGGGTTTGATTGATCAATTGTTCACGCCGCGTGACGGTTGGCAGTTGGCTGAAACGTATCCGCGCGATTCGCCCAGCACGATGTGGCCGACGGGCGAATCGCCGGAGTTGCATGACTATCCTGCTGAACATTCATCCGCTGCGACTTCGTGGTGGCGGCGTATTTTCACTTGATGCGCACCGTTACGAGATTGGCGGTTGCGGTTGCCACGCGCACGATTACCTCGGTTGCGCCGCGTCCGATGAGCGCACGTGGAATCACACAATTTAATTGGTCGAGTCCCGCAAAGCCTGGGGCTTCACCCGCATAAGCCGTCGTTGCTTCAACGCCCCCCATCGTTACGCGCAGGTCGTTCAGCGCCGCGCGTCGCCGCCAGCCCGTGCCGTATAAAACCAATACGACTTGATCGTTCGCGTCGCCGAGATCAATCGCGGCAGGCACGTATTGCGTGCCTTCGAGGGCGGCAATCGAGACAAACGTCTGCTCGCTTTCTCTGACGCGAATCGCAAAGCCCGCCGGTACGCCAAGTCCCGTGCCGTTGAACGTGAAGACCGCAGGCGCGGTGTTGCGCGCGCGTTCGATGCCGAAAGCCGTCGTGCCGTCGGCGCTCGTGATCGTGACGGTGAAAGCGCCGGGCGCGAGTGCCGGCGGAAGCAAATAGTTGATCTGTTGCGGCGAGACGAAAAACAACGGCGCATCGTGCGTCGCGCCGTTGGCGTCGGTGAGCGTCACCGTCGTACCCGCCAAGCGCGTCGGCAACGGCAAGGTCGCAGCCGTTTCAGTGCGCGTCGCTAACTGGTTGCCGAAGGCGGCGGCGATGCCTTCAATCGGCAGCGCATCGCGTAAAAAGCTCGCGGCATTCACCGACACGGTGGTTTGCGGCAGCTTCAAACGAAACATTCCGCGCCCGTGCGTAGCGACCACCAAACTGCGCGTGGCTTCGTGCAAGCGCACCATGAACGAGGCTACGCGCGGCAAGCCGTTGCCCAGCCGCACCCACGTCGCGCCTTCGTCCGTAGTCTGAAACACGCCGATGTCGGTTCCGATATACAGCGTGCCGTTGCGTGACGGATCAATCGCAATCGAAGTCACCGGCACGTCAGGCAAATCGCCGCTCACATTGCGCCACGTTTCGCCGAAATCATTCGTCACGAAAACATGTCCCGGCGTAGTCGGCGTACCCGCGTTGAATCCCGAATAGGTCGCATAAACGCGCTTCGCGTTGGTCGCGTCGGTGGCGATGTCGGTCACGAAACGATTGGGCAGCGGCGCTTTGGTGACATTGGTGAACGTCGCTTCGGCCAGCTTGCCCGCGTTGGTCGTGACCTGAATGTTGCCGTCGCTCGTGCCTACCCAAACTGTTTCGCCCGGCGGCATCGAAGCGGTATCGAGTTTCGGATGCGCCGTAATCGCCGTGACGCGCCCCCCGCCTTTCGTGAGGTCTTGTCCGAAACCATCAATACTCGCGCCCAGCCCCGTCCACGTTACGCCCAAGTCGGGCGTGCGATAAACGCGCTGTGTTCCCCAATAGACGACGTTGTTCGGTTCAGTGAAGCCCGTGTGCAAATTCATCGGCGAATAAAAGCCGACGCGGTCGGTCGGATTCATGCTGCCCGGCGTCGCGGTGCAACTCGCGCGACAGCCGCGTTCTGCCCAAGTGTCGCCCGCATTCATTGAAACGCGCGGGCCAAAGCTGGGTGCGGTCGTGCCGGATTGATTATTGTTCTGAAAGCTGTGCCAAACGATATTGGGGCGCGTTTGATCTATTAACGCATAACCGCCATCGCCGCCTGCGACGCGCGTCCAGGCTTGGTTGCCGGTGAAACGATTCGTGCCGTTGTCTTGCGTGCCGCCCAATAGGAAGTTGGGATCGAGCGGATGCAACGCGACGCCTTGAAATTGCACGGTGTTGAGCGTGGCGTTGAGGTTCACCCAGCGCATTGCGGTCGCCGCATCGTTCGCGTTTTCGCTGCGCCACATGCCGCCGTCGTTGGCGATGAAAAACAGGTTGGGCTTTTTCGGATCAATCACGGCGTCGTGTTGGTCAACGTGCAAGCCGCCGTCAGTGGTGTTGCCGGCGGTTTGGTTCTGCCAGGTCTGTCCGCCGTTGACGCTGCGATATAAATTGACGAAGCCGAGATAAATCAGGTTCGGCGTCACGGCGTCGGCGGTCAGCGCGATGTTGTACCACGGTTGCGTGATGCTGGCCGGATTGCTCAACGTTTGCCACGTTTCGCCGTTGTCGGTCGAACGATAAATGCCTTGCAGCATGCTGCTGCCGTTGACGATGACGGAATAAAGCGTCGGATTAGTTGAAGGCGGAAGCGCCGCACCGGCTGCGATTTCGACGCGCTGCGAATCAACGCCTTGCGGCAAGCCGCCCGCGAGCAATTCCCACGAACCGGGTTCGCCGCTTTGTTTTGAACGATAAATGCCGTGCCCGAATACGCTGGTGAACAGCGTGTTTGAATCGTTGGGGTGAATCAGCAACTGGCTGGCGTTGTATAGCAGATTCGCGCCGGGCACTTCGAGATTGCGCCACGTCTCGCCGCTGTCGGTTGACTTCCACAAGCCGCGCTGTCCGGGGGCGAAGCCGGTAAGCGCGCCTCCTCCGGCGGGGCCAAACGTCGAAGCCGTCCGCGTGCAAAGATAAATCGTTTGCGGGTTACGCGGATCAATCGTGAGGTGTTTGATCGCCAGTCCGCGAAAGACGGGCAAGCGCGGCGCGCCTGCGGCGATTGGCCCTTCGATGACGCGCCACGTCGCGCCGCCATCGGTCGTCTTGAGCAAGCCCGCGCCGTAATAACTATCCTGGCTACCGTGGCCTTCGCCTGTGCCGACGTAAATCACATCGGCGTTGGTCGGATCAATCGCCAGCGAACCAATCGCCAGCGAAGGCTGATCGTCGGTGATGGGCGTCCAGTTCGCGCCGTTGTCGGTGGTCTTCCACACGCCGCCCTGCGCCGTGCCAAGAAAGATTGTGCGGTTGTTTGTGCCGTCATAATTGGGATGCAACGCAATCGCCGTCGCGCGCCCTGACGCAGCCCTTGCCACTGCGCCGGTGTTTCCGTTGGCGATGGGTTGCGGCCCCAAGGCTTCCCAACGCGGTTGGTTTTGTTGCGCGATGACATTCGCCGCCTTGCCATAAAGCCTCACGCGCGCCGCCGTCTGGCGCGCTTCGGCGGCGTCCATTTGTTCGATGGCTCGCACGCGCGCGTCGAACGGAATCGCTTTTAACGGATATGCGCGCTGTGCGACGAACCATTCATCAGCGCCGGGCTTTTCGCCCTTTTCGTTTTCTTCCGCTTGCGTCTCAGCCACAAGCTGCGGCGCGTAACGCAATCCGAACGTGAGGCTGCATCCCAACAGCAGCGTGAACAGCACTGACCATGAAAAACGATTCAACATAGCGATAAGTCCTCTTACAAAAAGGACGAGCCATTGCCGAAAGGCAACGCTCGTCCTCAGCAACCTTGATCTTAAAAAACGAACTAACGACCAGCCTGTTGTGGGGCAGCCACCGGCTTGCGCGGCAGTTTCTCATCACGCATCGCGGCGTTATACAAAAAGGCCGCCATGATTACGGAAGCCTGTTTCATATCGTCAGCCTGAATGCGTTCGTAAACATCCATGTTCGAGTGGTGCGTACGCGTGTCATATTCCACCGGGTCTTGAATGAATTGAAAGCCCGGCAGCCCTACGCCATCGAACGCTTGGTGGTCGGTTCCGCCCGTGTTGCTGATCGTGATCGTCGAAGCGCCCAGGTCTTTGAACGGCGCCAGCCACGCACGAAAGATGGAACGCGTGGCTTCGTTGCCTTGCAAATAAATGCCGCGAATCTTGCCCGTACCGTTATCCAGGTTGAAATAAGACGAGAACTTGGCGTGTTCGGGTTTGGTGGTGAACGGGCCAGTCATCCCGCGCATCATCGCCGCCGGATCATTAGCCGCTCCAGCCGGAGGCGCAGGACGTTCGGCAAAATGCTGCGCGACATAAGCGCGCGAACCAAGCAAGCCTTGTTCTTCGCCGCTCCACAAACCAATGCGAATGGTGCGCCGCGGTTTGACGCCCAACGCTTTGAGAATGCGCAAGGCTTCCATACCGACGGCGCTGCCCGCCGCGTTGTCGGTCGCGCCCGTGCCGCTGTGCCACGAATCAAGATGCGCGCCGCACATCACGACTTCGTCGTTCAGGTCGCTGCCAGGGATTTCCGCCGTCGTGTTGTAACTCATCAAATCGTCGTCGTGGAATTTGGCCTTGATGTCCACTTCCATACGAACCTTCGTGCCTTTTTCGAGCATGCGCATGATGCGTCCGTAATGCTCGACCGTGACCGTGATCGAAGGCAGTGCTTGCGGCTCGTTCTTGTCGCGCGGCCCGCCGCTGGAGACAAACAAAGTGCCACCGTCGCCTACGCGACCAATATCCATCAATACGGCAGCGCCTTCGCTGCGAATGAACGCCGTGCGCTTCAACATGATTTCGCGCTGGGCATTCATTTGGCGGAAGCGTTCTTCCATCTCAGGTGGCATCGAACCGGGAGCAGGTGCGCCACCACGACGACCAGCGCCGAGCGCAGGCGGATCAGCGTTCGCCATCGTCAGCAAATCTGTTTCGTTGTAACGCGCGCCCGGTGAGTTGAACCAAGCCTTCACTTCACGCATCGGCGTCATCAAGACAATCGCGCCTTTGAGTTTGCCTTTATATTTATCGAGATCGGCTTCGGTCTTGATGTCCAGATAAACGACATCGCCGGTGATCGCGCCGTTGGTGCCAGGCGTCCAGGCTTTGGGATAACCGATTAACGGAAAGGCCACGGGTTCGAGGACGTTGGCCGAAAACTTTTCGAGCGACCAGCCGCGTCCGAAAGGCCCCCACGCTTCGAGTTTGGCGTTTTCCATGCCCCATTCGGTGAGGCGTTGTTTCGTCCACTCGTTGGCGTGTTTCATTTGCGGCGAACCCGTCAGGCGCGGCCCGACGACATCGGTCAGCCAGCTTAACGTGTCCATCACTTTTGAACGTTCCATGCCTTCCGCACGAATCTTTTTCATCATCTCGAGGTCTACGGTTTCAGTCGTAGCGACTTGCGCGACGGACGAAAACCCTAAGAACAGAATGACGGCGAATACGCTGATATGTCGTTTCAATATAGTGGTCAACATTGGGTGTCTCCTCAAAATGGGGACGGACTAAAGTCCGTGCTGCGGGTCACAGGCTGAAGCCTGCGCCACGTTAAATGTCGTAATCAATAATCACGGGAGCGTGATCGGAGAAAAATGCTTCGGTGTGAATGCGCGGCGAATGCGCGACTTTGTTCAACCCCGGCGTAGCGAATTGGTAATCCAACCGCCAGCCCACGTTATTGGCGCGCGCGTTGCCGCGATTCGACCACCACGAATAATGCACAGCTTCAGGGCCGACCTGTTCGCGGAACGTGTCGTGATAGCCCGACGCCAAAAGCTCAGTCAGCCACGCGCGCTCTTCGGGCAGAAAGCCGCTGTTCTTTTGGTTGCCGCGCCAGTTTTTCAAATCAATCTGTTGATGGGCTACGTTGAAATCGCCGCAAAATACGAAGTCGCGTTTCGACTTACGCAACTTGCGGACGTGCGCGAGAAACTCGTCCATGAATTTGAACTTGATCGCCAGTCGTTCGGCGCTGCTTGTGCCTGACGGAATGTAAGTCGAAATAACACTCACGCCGCCGAAATCGCCTTGCAACACGCGGCCTTCGCTGTCGAAAGTTGAACCCATCCCGCGCGTGACTTTTTTCGGCTTGGTTTTAGCAAGCAACGCAACGCCGCTGTAACCGGGCTTTTCGGCTGGATACCACTCAGTGTGATAGCCGAGCGACGCCCACGCCGCAGGCACTTGAGCGGGCAGCGCGCGGACTTCTTGCAAGCAGATAACATCGGCTTCTGATTGGGCGAGCCACTCGGTGACGCCTTTAGTCGAAGCCGAACGAATGCCGTTTACGTTCAGAGTAATGATGCGCATAGATGTGTTGGAAACTCGCGCAAGGTAACAGTCTGGCTTTAGAAAAAGCAAAAGCCGCGTTCACGTTTGTTTGAGACGTGAGCGCGGCTTTTTTCGTTACGGATTAACGAGACTAACGTTGAGCCAGCGTAATCACCACGGGCATCAACTGTTCGGCTTCGAGCAGCAGTTGTCCGTTGCGGCGTTCGACCTTGCCGAACACGGTGACGCGGTTGACGGGTTCGTTGTGCAAAGCCTTGCGTTGGCCGCGCGGCAATTGCGCAATCGAAACCGCGATGAGTTTGTGTGAGGCTTCGTCAAAGAGATCAATCGTTTGACGACGCGCGTTGAGCGAAACGACTTCGGCAGTCAGCGTCACGCGGCGGCCTGCGAGTTCGGTCGCGCGTTGCAGCAGTTCGGCTACGTCGAGTTGATAATAAGGTTGGTCTAAAGCTGTCGCAGTCGGCGCTTTCAGATTTTGCGCCGGGCCCGTTGGCTGCTGAGACGCAATACCTGATTGCGCGAAAGCTCCAAAAGCCAGCACAAGAACGAATACAACTGTGGAAAAGGCACGCATTTAATACTCCTATAAAAATGACTTGGTTAAATAAAATTGCCCTCGTTACGCAACGGGGTGTCGAACAAAGTCGCGGAGTGTATGGATTGGAGGTCGTTCTGGCAAGTCGAATTCAAGGGCCGGAAATTTTCAATTTTCCATTTGAGATTTGAGATTTGCTATTGCTCCAGAAAAGCGCAGGCTCAATAAGACTCAGCGGGCTGGGTCTTCAGCAATAGCAAATCTCAAATCTCAAATGGAAAATTGAAAATTTCCAGCCTCTTTCGTGTTTGGCGAGAACCGCTTAGCGCGCGATGTATCCGCCATCCACCATCAAGTGCGTAGCCGTGATAAACGACGCCTCTTCGGAAGCCAGAAACAAAATTGGATAAGCGACTTCGCGCGGATGGCCTACGCGATTGAGCAGGTGCGCAGGGCCTTGTTCGGCGAGGAAGTCGGCGAGCGATTGGCCGGTGCGTTCCATGTGGTCGTGTGAAGCCCGCGTCAGAATCGTACCCGGACAAACCGCGTTCACGCGGATGTTGAACGGCGCGAGGTCGAGCGCGAGGTTTTTGGTCATCTGCACGAGCGCGGCTTTGGTCGCGCTGTAAGTCAAAAAGTTCGGCTGCGCGATAAAGCCTGAGATCGAAGCCAGATTCACAATCGCGCCGCGTCCTTTGCCATCGTCATTTCGTTTCATCGCTTCAACCGCGTATTTCGTCACGAGCGCAGTCCCGATCACGTTGACGCTCAGGCTTTTCATCCAGTCGGCAACGGAGGCTTCGACGCCTTTCAAGACAAACGCAGCGGCGTTATTGACCAGCACGTCTACCGCGCCGAAAGCCTTGACGGTTTCGACGGTGAGGCGTTGCGCGTGGTCTTCGTTGGCGATGTCGGTGTGGATGAATAAAGCAGAGCCGCCTGACTTGTTAATGCGTTCGGCTAAGGCTTGGCCTGCGGCAACGTCAAGGTCGGCGATGACGACGCGCGCGCCTTCTGCGGCAAACATTTCGCACGCGGCTTCACCGATGCCGGCGCTGCCGCCGGTGACGACGACGACTTGGTTGTTGAATCTTTGAGTCATGGTTTTCAACGTAGCGCAGACTTCAGTCTGTGACCCGTTGCGTGGACTTTAGTCCGCTAGTGATTTGTTTGTTTGACTAGCGGACTAAAGTCCACGCAACGGGTCACAGACTGAAGTCTGCGCCACGATCTCAATCAATATGAAAAACTTCGTTGAGTTCAATCGCCAGCGGACTGTTGTCTGCATTGGTTTCCATCAGGTCGCGCATGTGCGCCCACCAGCGTTGGCAGGGTTCGGTTTGCGCGATGGCTTGCCAGCGTTCCTCTGATTCGATTTCGACGTAAGCGAACAGCTTGCCGGTCGGCGCGACGAGAAAGATCGAATAGCTATACACTCCGTGCGCTTTCAGCACAGCTTGCAACTCCGGCCAGATGGGATTGTGGCGGCGTTCGTATGCGGCTTGCTGGCCCGGCTTCAAACGCATCAGAAAGGCTTTGCGGATCATGATTTTTTCTCCAATTTCTCAAGGCTCGCAATCGTGTCGAGCAACGCGGCTTTGAGTTGATCGAGGCATTCGCGCGTTTGGGCTTCGCGTAACGCGCCGAGCGCGCGCGGGTTGCCGACTTTGCCGAGTGCGCGAATCGCGGTGACGCGCGCTCGGATGTTGTGGTCTTTGAGCAATTCGATCAGATGGTCGGTGACTTTTTCACCAAGTTGTTCTTTGTGTAATTCCTTGCCGAGTGCGCCGAGGCAGCCGATGGCCGCGAGCCGCAAGGGAACCGGTTCGCCATAAGCCGAATGCTTGAGTGCCAATTCTGCGGCGCGTTTTTCTTTGGCCTGCGCCCAGCCGTGAAAGGCGGCGGAGGCCGTGACCTCTTGCCACGAACTGAGCGAGAGCGCGTGCGATAACGCATCGAACGCTGCATCTCCGCCGCGTTTGGCGAGCGCGCGCAGACAGGCGACTTGTACGAAATAACTGGCGTCATTCGTCAGCGCGTGCCGCAAGGCTTGCAAACTTTCTTCGTCGTGAAATTCGCCCAATGCCACGGCGACGGCACGGCGCACAGCGGGCAGCGGATTCGCTGGCAAGGCTTTGAGCAATGCCGTGCGTGCGGCGTCATCGCCGATTTCGCCCCCCATTTCGCCGAGTGATAGCGCGGCTGTCATCTTCACCCCGACGTGGTCGTCAGAATTGAGTTTGCGTTGCAGCGCATGGACGACTTGCGCGCTTTTGAATTCGGCGAGTTCGCGCGCGGCGCGCATGCGTCCGAGCAAGTCTTCGTCGTGTTCGAGTTGATAGAGCAACTCTTGCGCGCCTTTGGGAAAGCTCATCAGCTTGAACAGACGATGGCCTTTGTCGAATACGACCATGCGCGGTTTCGTGGCGCAGGGCAGATAAAAATCCTGTTCCTGCTGTTCGAGCCATACGCGATAAGTCGCGCGCGCGGGCTTGCCGTTATTGCCTTCTGTGACGATTTCGATGACGACGGGGAATTTGAAAATGTTGTCTTCGGTTTGGACTTGTTCGACTGAAAGTTTCACCAGTTGCTCGGCGCGCTGCCATTCATAACGTACGTTCAACTCAGGATAGCCCGCGCTATAAACCCAGTTGTGAAAAAACCAGTGCAGGTTTTGCCCGGTGGCTTCTTCGATGGCGGCGCGCAAAACGTAATCGTCACCGTTGCCGTGCGCGTGTTGCGTCAGGTAAAGCTGCAACGAACGGAAGAACGCTTCATCGCCCAACACCCAACGCAGCATGTCTAACGTGCAAGCGCCTTTCTCGTAAGCGTGGCGATCCATCAACTCTTCAGAAAAACGATAGCGGTTAAACAGCAACGGACGCCGATGGCCGCCGAGGTCTTCGCGCAGGTAAAGCAGGAAGTCCTGAAACAAGGCGAAGCGCGCGTCGTCAACGCCGCGCGTGGCTTCGCGCCAGAGGTATTCGCTGTAAGTGGCAAAGCTCTCGTTTACCCAAATCTGCGTCCAGTCTTTGCACGTCACCAAATCGCCGAACCAGTGGTGCGCGAGTTCGTGCGCGACGATGTCTTCGTAATTCACGTCGAGCGCGGCGCGTTCGTCGAGCAAACAGCGGTCGGTGAAAGTCGAAGCCGAAGTGTTTTCCATCGCACCGAACAGAAAATCATCCACCAAAATCTGCGCGTACTTGTCATACGGATACGGCACGCCGAAGCGTTGCTCTAACAACGCGATCATTTCCGGCGTACGCGCAAACAGCTTGTGTCCGGCTTCGCGTTGGTGGGCATAAACGTAATAGTCCACCGGCAGCGCGCCGTGTTGCGCCGAGAGCTTTTCGTATTCGCCAATGACGCCAATGACTACGGTCACGAGATAAGACGGGTGCGGTTGCCGTTGCGACCAGTGATAGGTTTTGGTGTGTTGCGCGGGATTCTCAGTGACTGACACGAGCTTGCCGTTTGAGAGCGCGAAAAAGTTTTCGCTGACCTCGGCGATCAACTCCGTCGTCATCTTTTGATTGGTCACGTCGTGGCAGGGGAACCACCAGTGCGCGTCTTCGTTTTGGCCTTGCGACCAAATCTGATGCGGCTTGTGCGGATAGGCTGCGTCGGGCTTGACGAAATGTAATCCCTTGCGTGGCTGGCAGGCATAAGCAATCTCGACCGTCAGTTGATCGTGCCGCGTATAACTTTGCGGCAATTCAATCGCCAGCTTTTCAGGAAAGGTTTCATACGTGCAGGCGCGGCTGATCTCATGAATGATTCCGTCGTTGAGCGTTTCGTGGCGGATGAGCGTGACGCTGCGCACGTCGAATTCCGCCGCATCCAAGGTGAGCGCAACGAAATCATCATCCATCGGCCTGAACGTCAAAAACGCGCTGCCACTCACTGATTCCTGTTCGTCGTCAAAGCGCAAACTGAGCTTGAGATGTTGTACGGCGAAAGGGCGCGCAGGCGTGAACTGTTCGTCGCCGGGCAACGGTTCGCGTTCGACTTTGAGCGTCGTGTCATAAAGGTCTACCGCGCTCCATTGGCGCGGGTCGAGCAGGGCGGGGTGAATCAATCGGTCTTGGATAGGCATGGCCCAAGTTTCTGGTTTTTCTGAGGCGGACACAAGCCGACGATTTGCGCAGCCCCTATCTTCGCTTGAAGGTGCTTAAACTCAATTTCAAGAAGGACATTCTTGAAAGGGATTGGCAAGCATCCCTGCTTGCCAATCCCTTATCGCAGTCTTGTCGCAGTCTTGTCGCAATCTTCTCGCCATTAGGGCCTCAATCCCGCCAGCGTCGCCGTCAGCTTCTCAATGGCGGGCTTCAGCGCCTTCGTTTGCATTTCGCCGACACCGTTTGTCCTCGTTGCGCTCGTGCTCCGCTGCGTCGTTTCGTCCGCGTGTTTGACCTTGCCGGTGGCCACCTCGATGAGCCGTGTCTTCAAGATCACATGACCCGGCGCAACCATCCTTGCAAAGCGAAGTGGCGTTGCAAGGCGAAGCGGCGCTCCAACAACTTAAAACCGAAGGCAGTTATGACTCATTGGCTGAAGCGCTGGCGGCGGCTACGACCGCGCGGCTTACGCCCCAAAGCAAGCTGACGAATGTAGGCGGAGGGTGAACGATTTTTTTGGTAACGCAGTCGCGGTCAGCGGCAATACGGCGGTGGTCGGCGCGCTGGGCGACAATATTGGCGGCGTCTCAAATCAAGCTTCGGTGTCGGTCTTTGTGCGCAGCGGCAATGGTTGGGCGTTGCAACAACAACTCATCGCCAGTGATGGCGTGCCGGATGATTTTTTCGGTGCCTCGGTGGCGCTCAATGGCGATACGTTGGTGGTGGGAGCGTATGGCGACGACCACGGCGTGAACTCGGGGCAAGGTAAGGCGGCGGTGTCGGCTGCCAGTTATGAAAAGGGTTTGGTGGCGAGCGATTCCATCGTGGCTGCTTTCGGCGCTGAATTGTCGAACGCCACGGCTGCGTCGGCGACGACTCCGTTGCCGACGACGCTGGCAGGCGTAAGCGTCAGCGTGCGTGACAGTCTGGGTGCCGAACGTTTCGCGCCGCTCTTTTTCGTCTCGCCTGCGCAAATCAATCTTCACTTGCCGCCGGGTACGACCAACGGCAACGCGCTCATCTCGGTCTGGCGCGAGGGAGAAGTCGTCGCCAGCAACAACGAAACCATCGCGGCGGTTTCGCCCGGCCTCTTTGCCGTCAACGCCAATGGGCAAGGCGTCGCCAGCGCCTTAGTCCTGCGCGTCAAAGCCGACGGTTCGCAAGGTTACGAAACGCTGACGCACTACGATGCGGCGTTGAGTCGCTTTATGCCTACGCCGATCAATCTGGGGCCAGCCAGTGACCGCGTATTTCTGGTGTTGTTCGGTACGGGTTTTCGTTATCGCTCTGCGTTGGGCGCAGTCGGCGTCATCATCGGTGGAGTGAATACGCAAACGCTTTACGCCGGAGCGCAAGGCGCTTTGGTCGGACTCGATCAACTCAACGTCGAGATACCGCGCGCACTCATCGGGCGCGGCGAGATAGAGGTGGTCGTGACGGTAGATGGCAAGCCCGCGAATACGCTGAAGGCCGCTATTCAATAAAACGGCGCAACGATTTCCCCTGTAACTCTCACCTTGAAAAATGCGCCACGCATCTCAGCGCACTTATTTGTCGAGCGAGAGCAGGAAGATGTCGGCTTGATGATCGGTCGCGGTGAAAAACAGGCGGCGGTTGTCGCGCGTCAGGCCGAGCGTAGAAATGATTTGGGTCGGATGCGAAAGCAGCGGTTTGACGACTTTGGTTTGCGTGTCAACCAGCCAGACTTGTTGTTCCGCCGTTTTCCCTCGGCCCGGATGCGTGAAGACGATGTGGCGATTGTCAGCGAGCCATTCCAGGTTGGAACCGAAGTCAGTGAGCTTTTCGTAGCGGTTGGTTTCGAATGAATACAGGAACAGTCCGTCTTTGCTGCGCGCTTCCATGCCTTGCAAGCCGTCGGCCCGGCCCACCAGCCGTTTGCCGTCGGGTGATCAGCGGGCTCCGATGAACCAGTCGCCCGCTTCATTGAGCGCGGGCAAGGTGACGGGCGTTTGCTGCGCCCAGGGTTTATCCACCTCGATAATTTGCGTCCCTTGCGGTGGTTTGCGCGGTTCATTATTTGGGGCGGCGGCGCTGGTCAGACGATAGCCGATGCGCCGACCATCAGGCGACCAGAACGGAAAGGAACAACCGCCTTGAGCAAAAGTCAGTTGGCGCTTGCCGCCGCCGTCGGGATTCATCAGCCAGATTTGCTGGAGTCCCACGCGATTGGAAAAGAAAGCCAGCTGTTGACCGTCCGGCGACCAGCGCGGCGCACGGTCAATCGGTTCATCGTCGGTCAGGTTGGTGGGCGCGCTGCTGCCGTCGGCGCGTGTCAGCCAGATGTCTTCGCGCGCCGCGCCCAGCGAATGAAAGGCGACCCACTGGCCGTCGGGCGACCAAGCCGGATTGTGGCCGAAGTTCGTAAGCCGCCGGACGTTCTCGCCGCTCGCCCCCATCACGAACAAGCCGCCTCCATCGCGTTCCGAGCGAAAGACCACGCTCGCGCCATCCGGCGAACAAGCCGGTTGCAGATCGTCTGCGTCGTTGCCTTCAGTCAGGTTGGTGGGATTGCTGCCGCCGATGCGCTGCCAGAAAATGTCCCACTGGCCCTGCACCTTGCGCGTATAAAAAAAACTCTTGCCGTCGGGCGACAAACTCGCGTGGCGCTCTTCGCCGGGAAAATCGGTGAGGCGGCTGCTGTAAGCATTGAGCCACAGCGAAGGCTCCGACGTGCGGCTCGGCCAATAACGTTAAGCCAGAAAAACGATGAGCGCCAATGCCGCGAACGCCGCCGCGAGTTTGGTTTTCGATACGCTCGTGCGTGGTTCGCCCAAGAGGCTGTGGCGTTCGTTGCTGTTCATCGAATTGGTCGGCGAAGAATCCAACTCGCGTTTGAACCGTTTGAGCGCCGCGCGCAAATCGTCCGCCGACAGGTAGCGCAACGTGCGGTCTTTTTCGAGCATGCGATGAATGAGGCGGGCGCATTCAGCCGGCAGGTCGGGACGCAATTGCGTAATCAGTACGGGCGCGTGATTGATGACAGCGTCGAGCGTCGTCGCTGCCGAATCGCCTTTGAACGGCGGACTGCCCGCGAGCAATTCATACAACACAATGCCGAGACTGAAAATGTCGGAACGCGCGTCTACGTCGCGTCCCTGCGCCTGTTCGGGCGACATATAGCG
>JAYSVR010000536.1:0-3583 GCA_043718445.1 Acidobacteriota bacterium
GCAAGACCGGTTTCGTGAATGGCGGCTACGCTGTCGCCGCCGCCGATGATCGAAGTCGCGTGATTGTTTTCGGTCGCGTTGGCGACGGCGTGTGCGACAGCGCGCGTACCCTGATCGAACGGCGCTTTCTCGAATAGTCCCATTGGGCCATTCCAGATAATGGTTTTGGCTTTGCTGATAATGTCGGCGTAAGCGGCCTGCGTCTCAGCGCCAATGTCCAAGCCCATCTTGTCAGCGGGTGTATCTGTCACGCTCACGGTCGCGGCATTCGCGCCGTCGCCCACTCCGCCCGCGATGACGTGATCGGTGGGCAGTTGCAAGTTGACGTTGCCTGCTTTGGCTTTGATTTCGAGGCTGGCGGCGAGTTCGGTTTTGTCGAGTTCGACCAGCGACTTGCCGATTTCGAGGCCGCGCGCTTTCAAAAACGTATACGCCATTGCGCCGCCGATCAGCACAGCGTCAGCGGATTTCAGCAGATTCTCGATGACTTGAATTTTGTCGGACACTTTCGCGCCGCCAAGAATGACTACGAATGGACGCGCCGGTTCGCGCAAGGCTCCGATCAAGTAGCGCAATTCTTTTTCCATCAAAAAGCCTGCGGCAGCTTGGCTGACGAATTTAGTCATGCCTTCGGTCGAAGCGTGCGCGCGATGCGCCGTGCCGAAGGCATCGTTCACATAGACGTCGCACAAGCTCGCCAGCTTCTCGGCGAAGGCGGCGTCGTTCGCTTCTTCTTCGGCGTAAAAGCGCAGATTTTCGAGTGTTGCAATCTCGCCGTCTTTCAACGCATTGACGACGCGAGCGGCTTCGTCGCCGATGCAATCGTTGGCGAAGGCGACAGGCTTTTCGAGCAACTTGGATAAATACGCCGCAACTGGTTTGAGCGAATACGTCGGATTGCGTTTGCCTTTCGGACGACCGAGATGCGACGCCAGCACGATGCGCGCGCCTTTATCCATCGCGTATTGAATCGTAGGAATCGCCGACGTGATGCGGGTCGCATCGGTGACTTCGCCGTTTTCAATGGGAACGTTGAAATCTACGCGAATGAAGACGCGCTTGCCTTGCAGTTCAAGGTCACGAATCGAGAGCTTTGCCATAAAAGTATTTTTGCTAGCCTTTCTAAAATAATGATTTGGGGTTGGCGCGGAGTAGGCAGGGAAAGTAACACAAACCTTATCCTTGGCAAAAGCCGCAGCGAGAAGGATGAATAAACCTTGCTGTTGGCGTAATTGACAGCCTAACGCTTTTCTCGGAATATCCGCGCCATTCAAGCAGTTCCTGTTGCTATCACAACGCAATTCACTAATTACCAACATCTCGAAGGGGTTCAGACCACGATGGCGAAGAAAAAGCTCAACGTAGCCATGTTCGGCTACCAATTTATGGGTCGCGCGCACAGCAATGCGTGGCGGCAAGTCGGACGTTTTTTTGATTGTCCTTATGAGCCGGTGATGAAAGTCATCGTCGGACGTAACGGCGCGGCAGTTGCTGACGCCGCCGACAAACTCGGTTGGGAAGAGCACTCGACCGATTGGGAAGCGGTCATCAATCGCAAAGACATTGACGTGATTGACATCTGTTCGCCCGGTGACGCGCACATGCCGCAAGCCGTAGCCGCTGCGCACGCCAAGAAAATTGTCTTTTGCGAAAAGCCGCTCGCCAATACGCTGTTTGAAGCTGAAACCGCGCTCGCCGCTGTGAAGAAAAACAAAGTCATTCATATGCTTTGCCACAACTATCGCCGCGCTCCGGCGGTGACGTTGGCGCAACAGATGATTGCGGCAGGCGAACTCGGCGAGCTTCATCATTTTCGCGGCGTATACCTGCAAGACTGGCCTGCCAGCCCTGACGTACCGCTCTATTGGCGCTTCGATAAAAAGATTGCGGGTTCCGGTTCGCTCGGCGATTTGTGTTCACACACGATTGATCTCGCGCGTTATCTGGTCGGCGAAATCACTGACGTGGCTGGACTGATGACGACGTTCGTCAAAGAGCGTCCGCTGCCTGACAACCCCAAGCTGAAAGGCAAAGTCACCGTGGACGATGCCGCCGCCGCGCTCGTGAAATTCAAGAACGGAGCCGTCGGCACGATTGAAGGCACGCGCTTCGCGTTGGGCCGCAAGAATTACAACAGCTTCGAGATCAATGGCAGCAAAGGTTCGCTGGTTTTCAATCTCGAACGCATGAATGAATTGGAGCATTACGACGAAAAAGGCGTAGGCAGCGGCTTCAAAACAATTCTGGCGACTGATCCGGCGCATCCTTATTTCAAGGCGTGGTGGCCCGCCGGACACATCATTGGTTACGAACACACGTTCATACATACGGTGTATGACCTGCTGCAAGCCGTCGCGACGAACAAAATCCCTTCGCCGAATTTCGATGACGGTGTGAAAAATCAAAAGGTGTTGGATGCCATCGAACGCGCAGCGAAATCCAAATCGTGGGAAAAGGTTTAGCCGCGCTGCTGAGATGTAGAACAAGATGGCATCTTTTTCTACATCTCAGAGAAAGACCCGCTGAACGAACCAATAAGCCCCAGCCAAAATCACAGCAACCGAACCAATCAGGACAACTTTGCGATACATCACCGGATAACGTTGGCGAATGAAGGCCAATAACGAAGCGGCAACGGCGACGATGCAGACTTGGCCGATCTCTACGCCGACGTTGAAGGAGAACAGCGACCAGCCCAAGGCGTGGCGCGGCAGGCTGAATTCGCGCAAGACGTTGGCAAAGCCGAAGCCATGCACCAAGCCGAAAAAGAACGCGATCAAGGCGCGCGCATCGCGGCTGGTTTCTTTCACCAGCAGGTTGTCAACGCCTACGTAAACGATGCTCAAGGCGATGGAGGCTTCGATCACGCGCGCTGAAGGATTAGCCAGATTCAGTGCCGCCAGCGTGAGCGTCAAACTGTGCGCCACCGTAAAAGCCGTAACGATCACCAGCAAACGGCGCAGGCTGCCGCCGAGCAATAACAATCCGATGAGAAACAGAATGTGATCGGCTCCCGCAAAGATGTGTTGGATGCCGCTGATGAGAAAGGTTCGCGCAGCCGCCAGCGTGCCTTGTCGCGTACCGGTGAAATGATCGAGCGACGCGCGGCTTTGGTTAAATACCTCTTGCCGCACCAGCGCATCCGCTTCGTAAACGTTCAGGAAAGTTTGATGCTGTGGGTCGTAAGGAAAGAGCGCGCATTGAATGGCGAGGCGTCCGACTGAGGCAGGCGCGACAAAGCGCAAGTGCAACGCCAACGCCTGACGATCAGGCAGCGGTTCGATGCGCGACAATTCGAACGCGAGCGGCTTTCCGTCAGCCGAAAACGACAAGCGCGCGCGCAGCAAATTCAAAAGGCTTTCCTGTTTCGCTTGCGCCGCGTCGAGCAAAGCGTCGGCAGGCGTGACATTCAATTCGTGTGCAAGGTCGAGGGTGTGAACGGTGAGCGTAGCTTCGATAGCCGTTGGAGTGACGCGCACATCAAAGTAGCTGTAAGGCGCGGGATGAGAAAAGACGGGCGTGGCTGACAGCATAATCAGCCACGCCCAAAAGGTAATTCGTTTCACGCGGTTATTTGAGTTCG
>JAYSVR010000537.1:0-3574 GCA_043718445.1 Acidobacteriota bacterium
CAAGATTGCGCATCATTACGAGCCGCCCGTCGTACACGTCCTCGACGCCTCGCGCGCCGTCCCCGTCGTAGGCCAACTCATCAGCGACGAACATCGCCCGAACTTTGCGATTCAAAATTCGCTGCAACAAACCAAAGACCGCGAGCATTACGAAGCGAACCGTGAACAGCGCAAGATGGTGACGATTGAACAAGCCCGCACCAACGCTACGCCAATTGATTGGGCGACGGCGGATTTGCCAGAAGCCCCGTTCACCGGCGTGCGCGTGCTCAACGATTTCCCCCTTGCCGAACTGGTGCCCTTCATTGACTGGTCGCCGTTCTTTCACACGTGGGAACTCGCGGGCGTTTACCCGCGCATCCTCGACGACGCGACGGTGGGCGAACAGGCGCGCAGGCTCTTCGCCGACGCGCAAACGCTGTTGAATGAAATCGCCGAAAAGCGATTGCTCACCGCGCGTGGTGTTTACGGTTTCTGGCCTGCCAACGCTATCGGCGACGACATTGAGTTGTATGCTGATGCGTCGCGTTCATCAATCATCACGACCTTTCACACGCTACGGCAACAGATCGAAAAGCGCGCCGGACAATACAATCAAGCCCTGTCAGATTTCATCGCACCGCGCGAGTCAGGCCGCATTGATTCACTCGGAGCATTCGCCGTCACCGCCGGCATTGGTGTTGATGAACTCTGCGCTAAATACGAAGCCGCGCACGACGATTACAACTCGATCATGGTCAAAGCCCTCGCCGACCGCTTGGCCGAAGCCTTCGCCGAATGCCTGCATCAAAAAGCGCGCGCCGCGTGGGGTTACGGCGCGAACGAAAAGCTCACGATGGAACAACTCATCAAAGAACAATATCGCGGCATCCGCCCCGCGCCCGGTTACCCCGCGCAACCTGACCATACCGAAAAACGCGCGCTGTTCGATTTACTGCAAGCTGAAAAACACACGGGCATCGTGCTGACTGAAAGCTACGCGATGTGGCCTGCGAGTTCGGTGAGCGGGTTGTACTTTGCGAATGCCGAGGTGAAGTATTTCGCCTTAGGCAAAATCGAACGCGATCAAGTCGAAGATTACGCGCGGCGGAAGGGGATGGAATTGCGTGTGATGGAACGGTGGCTTGCGCCGAATTTGAATTACGAGCCGTAGTTGTTTTCAGCGGGAGCAGGTATGACAACTTTTCTCTTTTGGAATGTGAAACGAAAACCGTTGGCTAAACGCATCGCCCGCATTGCTGCGGCTCACAGTGTAGATGTGATTATCCTCGCGGAATGCGACCTTGAGCCAGACGAGCTTCTTGAGGAGCTACGCGTTGCTACGACTTGGCAATACGTGAAGCCGTTTAGCCTGTGCGAGAAAATTACGATTTACGCAAACGTTCCTGATCGGTGTTTACAGGAAGAATTGGCGAGTTCAAGGTTCACCATCCGATCTTTGCGACTACCCGGATTGGATGAGATTTTGCTTGCCGCTGCCCATTTGCCGAGCAAAGAACACGAGAGAGACGTTAGCCAAATACTTGATTGCGTAAGGTTGGCAGACAAAATCCGAAGCATTGAGGAAAGAATCGGCCATTCTCGCACCGTACTCGTTGGCGATTTGAATGTAGACCCCTTTGAAATAGGAATGATCAGTGCCGAAGGGCTTCACGGTGTAATGACTAGGAACATCGCGCAAAGAGGTCAGCGTACCATTCAGGGAGAACGTTTTCCCTTTTTCTATAACCCGATGTGGAGTCGTTTGGGTGACGAATCTGTGGGACCTCCCGGAACTTACTACGACGCTCGATCCGAACAAGTATGTTTCTTCTGGAACACGTTCGACCAAGTTTTGATCCGGCCTGATTTGCTCTCTCGCTTTCGGAATAACGATCTTGAAGTTCTCACGAATGACGGAGAACACAACTTGCTTAAATCAAACGGATTGCCAGATGATACGAACGGTTCGGATCACCTGCCCATCTTGTTTAAATTGCATCTGTAATGAAAGGAATGACTATGGAAACACCGCAACACGATCTATGGCCAGCTACGTTTGGCAACGGAGCAATCAGAGTGGTTAATACACCCGTCAGATTACTCAAAGAGCAGGCGTCTTTATTAGCAACAAAAACCGATAATATGGTAGAGGCGGAGGTGCTTACTACTCCTGTCAAAGATCTGATGACACCTTCGCCTTCTAAATTTCTTAAACGGTTTCCCAACAATGGCTTTAGGCATGCGTTTTATTTGCGTGCGCCTACACTAGGAAATTTCCGTTACTTACTTTTTGAAATAGGGCAACCAATTGAAATGTACCCTCTGATAATCAACGATGCGCCGATAGAAGAAGGGGAGATTGAGGTAAGCAATCAAGAGGAATTTATGGAAGCGTTACGAAAGATTTTTGCCAATAAGAAAACTCAAAAAGTTATTCAAGCGATGATCGCACAAAGCTTTGACTCACTTCCTACAATAGTATGAGCGCCTTACCCAAAAAACTTTACACGCTGGAAGAATACCTCGAACTCGACAAGCATTCAGACGAACGCTTTGAGTGCTTCGACGAAACAGCGTTTCTAACACCGGTTTTCGCCGCGTATGCGGCGGCTGACTTTAGCCGTGCGTTTCAACGCACGGGAAGCGTAAGAGAGGTTGTTCGTCACGTTAGTGACGGTTGAAACGTTGGACGCCTTCAGGTGTCGCTGACGCGACACGGAAACGATGCGTCGCCCTTCCGTGCGTTGAAACGCACGGCTAAAGTCAGCCGCCGCATACGCGGCGAAGAAGGTGGCTCAAGCAACATCGGGGCTCGCGTACTAAATCGCAATGAGTAACAAGCGCCAACAAGAAGAAGCTCAAGAACGTATCGCTACAGTGGCAGCCAAGCGAGGGCTTGCGCAGAATTTGAATTACGAATCATAGCTGTGAGGTAAATATGCAAAGTTCGAAGTCGTTGAATTCAGTCAGAATGGCATGCGTTGCCTTTTCGCTGTGCCTCGCCTCAATTGGCACCGAGGCACAATCAAAGCCACTGCAATGGAAGGAATATGTTTCGGCGCAAGGCAAGTTCAGCATCTTGCTTCCAGGCGAACCAACCACCGGCTATCGCCCTGTCGGAGCCGATTCGGAAAGCTCAACGACTTACGTCACCAATCTGATCGTTGATGAAAAGGCATGGACAGTCGCTTATTTTGATTTGCCCGTTGCGCCGACGGATGAGCCAGCCATTCAAAAACGCTTTGATCGCACGCGCGACCACATGCTGAAAATGTATTCGGTCAAGCTGGATAAGGAAGAAAGCTCAACGCTGAATGGTTTGCCAGTTCGTTCGTTTACCACCAAGCCAGACGATCAGAACAGAGTGCAACACACGAGGATTTACTTGGTTGGTCAACGGGTTTATCAGGTGTGGGCATTAGCACGTGCTGGGGACGAAGAAGCCGCAGGCGTCAAAACCTATTTCGATTCATTCAAAGCCCAACCACTCAATGCCAGGGTCTATTCATTCTCGGCGGTTAAAGACCGAGAGCGGTGAATGCCAACGCAGGTCGCGCCGCATAGCGTCGTAGTGCCGCAGCAATATTCTTGA
>JAYSVR010000538.1:0-11014 GCA_043718445.1 Acidobacteriota bacterium
TTGCGCAAGGCGACGAACTCACCAACGAACAGTTCAACGGCATACTCAAACTCGTCGGCACGCTGGGCAAGCCTTATGACCGAGCCGAAGCCCTGGTCGTATTGCATCGCGGACATCCGCAGATCGCCGCGATGCCCGCTTTTTTCACCGCTGCGAATGGCGTCGGCACCGCCTTTGAACAAGCGCGCGTGCTGTTGGCCGTGATGATTGTGCGGCGCGTCGAACCCGCCGTGCTGAAACTCACCATCGAATCGGCAACGCATCTTTCGCAGGATTATGAAAAGACGGGCGTGCTGTTGCGCGCGGTGACGCTCAGCGAAGGCGACGAAGACCTTCGTCAACATATAGTCGCTGCGACCAAAAGCATTCGCATTGAGTATGATCGCGGGCGCGTGCTGGCTGCTTTGGCGCGTTAATTATTGCTGAAGGAATTCAGGAGTCAGAATTCAGGAGTCAGAATGAAGCGGGAAAAACTCCTGTCTCCTGTCTCCTGTCTCCTGTCTCCTGTCTTCTGTTTTCAGGTTACGTCGGATTGAGTAGACTCCGGCGCGATGACCTTCCTATCGTTAATTCAGCAAAACCTAAAACATTATTGGCGCACCAATCTGGCGGTCGTGTTGGGCGTCGCCACCGCCGTCGCCGTCCTTGCCGGAGCTTTGCTCGTAGGCGCTTCGGTGCGCGGCAGCTTGCGTGACCTCGCGTTGCAACGCCTCGGCAAAACCGATTTCGTCGTCGCGGGCAATAACTTTTTTCGCGCGGCGTTGGCGGCGGATATGCAGCAGCATCCTGAGTTTGCCGCGAACTTTGCCGGAACCGCGCCGCTGATTGCCTTGCCCGCCGTCGTCACGCACAGCGACAGCAACGCGCGCGCAGGCAACGTGATGCTTTACGGCGTGAGCGATCAGTTCTGGCAATTCCACGGCGTAGCGCGCGTCGCAGGCAATGAAGACGATGCTTTAGTTAGTCCTGCTCTTGCACGCGAGTTGTCAGCCAAGCCGGATGACACGCTGGTCATTCGCATCGAAAAGCCTTCGGCCATTCCGCTCGAATCATTGCACGGACGCAAAGATGAAGCGGGAGCTACGTTGCGTGTGAGCATGCGCGAAGTGCTGCCTGCCACGCAGATGGGCGAGTTTTCGCTGCGTCCGCAACAAGGCGCGGTGCGCGCCGTATTCGTGTCGCTGACCAAGCTGCAAAAAAATATCGGGCAGGAAGGGAAGGCGAATACGTTGTTAGTCGCGGCGAAATCAGGTTCAACAATCCAACTTGAAAACATACTCAAACAACAATTTCAGTTAGCCGATTTAGGGCTGAAGCTGCGCGCCTTGCCCGCGCAATCGGTTCAAATACTGGAAAGCGACAGCGCGTTGTTGAACGACGTGACGGTGGCTAAAGCCAGCCAAACCGCCGAGGCGATGAAACTGCCGACGACACAGGTGCTGACCTATTTAGCTAATAGCATTCGCACGGCGACGCGCGAAGTTCCTTATTCGCTGGTCACGGCGCTGGATGATGTGGGACTCAGTCGCTTGCTTGGGGCAGGCCAATCACTACCTAAAGAAAATGAAATCCTGCTCAACGATTGGGCGGTGCGCGATTTAGGCACCAAGGCCGGAGACAAAATTTCGCTGAGTTACTTTGTTTGGCAGGACAGCGGTCAACTCGTCACGCAAACCGCCGACTTCGTTTTCAGCGCGACGATTCCTTTAAGCGGAGCGGCGCTTGATCGTGCTTATGCGCCTGATTATCCGGGTATCACTGACTCTGACAGCTTGGCCGATTGGGATCCGCCTTTCCCGATTGAGTTAGAACGCGTAAGACCGATTGACGAAGATTACTGGAAGCAATATCGCACGACGCCCAAAGCCTTCGTTCGATTGGCTGATGGACAACGGCTATGGGCTTCGCGTTATGGCAAGGTTACGTCAATGCGCCTCTTGGCTGATGAGACGGCTGACGCGGCGTGGGAAAAACCGTTACGCGCCAGCCTCACGCCGCACGACGCGGGCTTATCGGTGCTGTCAATTAAAGCCGAACAGCAACAAGCCGCCCGCGGAGCTACTGATTTCGGCGAATATTTTAGTTACTTCAGTTTCTTTTTAGTTATTTCGGCTTTGTTACTCACGGGATTATTTTTCAAGCTAGGCGTCGAACAACGGCTGCGCGAAATCGGTTTGTTGCAAGCGTTGGGTTTCACGCCTGCGCAGGTGCGTTCGCTGTTTTTGCGCGAAGGCTTGTTACTCGCCGTCATCGGCAGCCTGCTCGGCGTGTTAGGCGCGTTGGCTTACGGCGCGCTAATTATGTGGGGCTTGCGTACGTGGTGGGTCGGCGCAGTGGGCACGACGTTGTTGCGCTTGCATTTCGCGCCTTCTGCCTTGTTGATCGGTTTTATCGCAGGCATTGGGACGGCGTTGTTTGTGGTGTGGCTGACGCTGCGTTCTTTGCGCAACATCGCGCCGCGTTCGTTGCTGGCGGGCGTGAGCGAAAGCGATTCAATCAAACCATCAACGCAACGGCGCAACCTGCGCTGGTGGGCAGCCATCGGGTTTGGTTTATTGGCGCTGGCCTTATTGGTTCTTTCAGCCAGCAAATTGATGGGCGCTACCGGCGGATTTTTCGGCGCGGGCTTTTGTTTGTTGATCGCAGCGTTATTCGGTTGGTCGTCTTGGTTACGTCAACCGCGTGCAGGCGCAATACAAATCAACGGCTGGCAGGGTGTGACGCAATTGGGTTTTCGCAACGCTACGGTGCGCGCCGGACGCAGCGTGTTGTGCATTGCGTTGATCGGTTCGGCCAGTTTCATCATCGTCGCCGTAGACGCTTTTCGCCGCGACGGCAACGCCGACACCAACGATAAAAAATCCGGCACCGGCGGCTTTGCTTTATACGCTGAATCGCTGTTGCCGCTCGTACGCGACCCGAACAGTGAGCAAGGACGCGACGAACTCAATCTCAACGACGACGCACTCAAGAACGTAAGCTTCACGCGCCTGCGCTTGCGACCGGGCGATGATGCGAGTTGTTTGAATCTTTATGCGCCACGCAATCCGCGCATCCTCGGCTTGCCGAACGAATTCATGCAGCAAGGCCGTTTCACCTTTGCCAACTCGCTGGCGCAAACGCCTGAAGAGAAAGAAAACCCCTGGCTCTTACTTACTCCGCACTCCGCACTCCGCACTCCGCACTCCGAAGTGCCTGTCATTGGCGACGCGAACTCGCTGATGTATGTCTTGCATAAAGCCGTAGGCGACACCCTCGAGATGAACGACGAAAGCGGCACGCCCGTGAAATTGCGCGTCGTAGCCGCGTTGCAAGACAGTTTGTTGCAAGGCGAATTGTTGATGGCCGACAGCCAGTACGCGCCTGTTCCCCAGCATTCCCGGTCAGCGCGTATTCCTCATCGAATCTATGCAACCCGCTGGGCAACCTGCGGGGCAACCCGAAACCATCAGCCCTTTGCTCGAAGACCGTTTGAGCGATTACGGATTTGACGCCGAGAGTACTGCGACGCGGTTGGCGGGCTTTCATCAGGTTGAGAATACCTATCTCTCTACGTTTCAGGCGTTGGGTGCGTTGGGCTTGTTGCTCGGTACGGTAGGCCTCGCCGCCGTGCTATTGCGCAACGTGCTGGAGCGTCGCCGCGAGTTGGCGTTGTTACGCGCAACGGGCTATCAGCCGCAGCATCTGTCGTGGTTGATTCTGGCAGAGAACCTTTTGCTGTTGGGCTGCGGGCTATTGACCGGCGTCGTATGCGCGTTGATCGCAATCGCTCCGGCAATGATTGGACGCGGCGGGCGCGTCTCACTTGTCTCGTTGAGCTGGTTGTTATTCGCGGTGTTGCTCACGGGGCTGGGGGCTTCGTGGATTGCGGTGCGTGCGGCGGTGAAGGCTCCGTTGCTGGCTTCGTTAAGGGCGGAGTGACGCCAGAGCAAAGTCAATAAACAAAGGGCGCAAGCAACGAATAGTTCCTTGCGCCCTTTGCATTGATAAGAGGCTTCTTTAGAAATTGAAGCGTGCGACCAACTGCACCAGCCGTCCGCCCGGATCGTTGGTCGTGTTCGGATCGGTGTAAGCCGTCGTCACCTGCATGAATTGCAGGTTGGAAGGCGTGATATTGGCATTCGCCGTTGGCGTGAAGAAGTTGATGTTGTTGAAGGCATTCAGAAATTCGCCGCGCAATTCGAAATTCGTGCGTTCGGTGATTCTGAATTGTTTCTTCACGCTCAGGTCGAAGCGGGTGAATTTCGGGCCGGTGACGAAAAGGTTTTGCGACGCGCATTGTCCGCTGAAAACTTGTTGGCAGGCCGGGCCGCTCGCCGGTGCGAGATAACGTCCGGTCGGAGCGCCCAGCGTGCCATAGCCGTTCGCCGAAGTTGCACTCGCATTGAACGCGCGAACCGTGTTGTCAATGATGTCCTGCGGCAACAAGTAAGCAATCCTGGTCACATCATCGAAACGCAGCTTGAAAGCGTCGTTCAATTCTTTGCCGGTCATACCGACCAACTGGAAGTTGCCGAAGTTATACAATTGTCCGCTTTGCACGCGGCCTGAGCCGAAAAATTCCCAGCCGCCTACGACACGATCCATCACATTGCCTACTTTACTGAAAAACGCTTTGTTGCGCCCGAAAGGCAGTTCGTAACCCCAACTGACTTTGACCGCGTGCCGCAGCGTGTTGGTATCAAGTACGTTGACGCGCGGCGCGCGGAACGAGACACGCGAAGATTCAAACGACTTGGCGAACTGATAGTTGGCCTGCACCGACAGCCCCTGCGACAGGCGGCGGCGCACTTCGAGTTGCAAGGCGTCATACCGCGTGTAACCGCCATTGCCGGTGAAATTCGCGCCGCCGCGCAAGCCCGGATTGGTCAAGAAGAAATTCGCGGGCAAGCCTGCACGCAGGGCGTTGTCACGAAATGTCGCGTTGTTGTCGAGGCTGAACGCATAGCTGGGACTCGTGCCGAAAGCCGGGTTGGCCGTAGTCGTCGCGCAACACAGATTGGGATTGTTGGCGGCGAGTGCATTCACAAAAACGGCGCTGGCGAAATTCGTCGAACTGTAAAGCGCCGCGTTGCTCGCTTGCGCTGCTGGCGTTCCACTGAGGTACGCCAGCGTGATCGGCAGCGGCGCTGTGCCCGTGTTCGGCCCCATATAACGGAAGTGCGAGCCGCGTCCGGCGGCGATGTTGGCTTGCAGGTTTTGTTGCGCCAGCCTGAATTCATTGAGCAAGCCGTTCTCGCTGATGTTGTATTCGTTCGAGTTGAGATTGTAGGCCGTCCAACCGCGCAAATTGCGCGTGCCGACGTAGCGGGCTTCGAAAACCGTGTTCTTGTCCAACTCGCGTTGAATGCCGAAGGTCCACGATTGCGAATAAGGGATTTTGATATTCGGGTCGTAGACGTTGACCGAATTGTCCACCGCCACGAATGGTGCTGTCGTTAAAGGGTAAATCGGCGCGGTCGGGAAATCGGGCTTGCCCAGACGGTTGGGTTCACGGAACAAGAGCGGCAAGGCTCCTTGAGTTCCACCGACGAGATTGCCAATGGTCAGGCTGCGATTGGTCGTGAGCGTAATGCCCGGATTGGCTGAAGCCAGTCCGCGAAAATCGCCGATCCCCTGGCGATTGTAGGCAATCGAATAACCGGCGCGGATGACCGTTTTTCCGTCGCCCGCCAGACGTTTGAGCCAGCCGTCTTTGCCATTGATGCGCCAGGCGAAGCCCAGGCTCGGCGCGAAGTTTTTGTAATCGGTGTTGTAAGCTGCCGTGCCTTTTTTCTGCTGGACGAATTGCGTGACGCGGCCCGTTTGCGTGCCCGGTTTGAACAGATTGCCCGGCCCCGAAATGCCCCAGACATCGTCGAGCGTAGCGGTCGTGTAACTGTCGTTGTCCACGATGAAAGGGCGCTGCACTTCCCAACGAATGCCGGCATTGACCGTTAGGTTTTGCCGCATACGCCACGAATCCTGCACAAAGAAACCATATTCTTTCTGATGCGACCGCTCGAAGGCGTTGCCCAGATAAACATATTTGCCACTCTCTTCGATCAGGCGCGCGTTGGCGTTGATGGCCGTGACACGTCCGGTCAGCACGCCGTAAAGAGCACGCGCGCTGTTCAGATCAGTGGCCGAAGCGTTGGGGAAATTCGTAGCGTTGAACATGGCATTCGCCGGGTCGGTCGTGTCTGTGCCGAAGTTGATCGTCGGCACGAGTGTTTGCTGGTTGAGCGTCAGTTGCGTGTCAATCAGCATCCCGCCGAAAACCACACTGTGCGTGCCATGCGACCAGGTCAGGTTGTCGTTGAAATTGCGGAACAGAGGATTGCGCCGCGTCACAGCGGTGTTCACATGCGCATTGGTGATGCCCAGCGCGCCGTTCAAATTCAGCGCGAAACCATTCGTGTTGGCGACCGAACCGGAAAAATCCGCCGCGCTCATCAGGGGATTGAAACGCGACGGGCCGCCCGACAAACCGGCGCGTGCTTCGTTGACCAGCGTCGGCGACAAGGTCGAGCGCAACGCTACCGAGCCGGTGTAACGGTCGGCGGGTTGCTGGCCTACGTTCGGGAAACCGGGAAAGGCCGCGTCCACGTTATTGAGAAAGTCCGGCGTACCGCGCCCTACCTGATAAGTCCAGGTCGCTTCTACCCGATGTTTGTCAGTCGCGTTGACGTCGAAACGCACCGTCGGGCGCTTGTCGAGCGAGTTGCCGGCTGAGTTGTAGGTAAAGCGTTGCTGGTTGGGATCGGTCAAGGCCGAAATGCCGTTGCCGCCCGTGGCGCTGCGAATCTCGGCCAGCAATTTGCCAATCGTCGGATCAACTGTGGCCGTCTGGTTGTTGGTGCGCGCCAGCTCGAGCAGATTCACCGACCGCGCATTCGGGCCTGTGCCGTAACGGAAAATCCCTTGTTGCGCATCCGGCGTGAGAATTGTGCGCTGCCGCCCGAGCGACCTGGGTTGGCGAAACTCTTCGTAGTTCACGAAAAAGAACGCCTTGTTTTTGCCGTTGAAAAGCCACGGGATGCGAATCGGGCCGCCGAGGCGTCCGCCGAATTGATGAAACAGATTGGCGGCGCGCGGTGACTGGCAATTCTCTGGCGTAAAGAGTTCTTGATTCGCAGCAAGAGCTACGGACGTAGGGCCAGCAGCGCCCGTGACCGTATTTGTCCCATTGACACAGAGCTTTGCCGTTTGAACGTTGTATGGTGCGCCGTCGCGGTTCGTGTACCAATACGCCGAATTGAGTGCCGTGTTGCGATGATATTCATAGAGGCTGCCGTGGAATTCGTTGCCGCCTTGCCGCGTGACGAATTTGACCTGCACCGCGCCCATCGCGCCGCCCGCCGCTTCAGGTGTAGCGGTCGAGACTGTGACTTCTTCAATCGAATCGAGTGTCGGAGCTACACGCACGAAAAGGCCGTCGGTCGTCTTATTGAAATTGTCCTGCACATTGATGCCGTCGAGCGTGATGTCAATCGCGGCTTCGGGCAGGCCATTGATGGTTCCATCGCGCGTGCCGCGCGGCGTGTTGACGCCAGGCAGCAACGCCACGAAGTTGACCGGGTTCCGCGACACCAGCGGCAGATTGAGAATTTGGCTAGCCTGCACCGTCGTAGTGATGTTGGCGGTTTGCGATTGAATGATTTCAGTGCCGCCTTGCACGGTGACGGTTTCGTTGGCCTGTCCGATTTCGAGCATTACGCTTGAAGTTGCGGGAACACCCGTGTCTATCTTGATGCCTTCGACCGTCACCGATTTGAAGCCCTGCGCCGTCACGGTCAACGTGTAATTTCCCGCGCCCAGCGATGGCAGGAGGTAAGTTCCCTGATTCGACGTAGCAGCCTGAAATTCATTGCCTGTCGCCGTATTCTTGGCCTTCACCGTCGCGCCGGGCACAACCGCTCCGGTCGGATCAGTCACCGTGCCCGACAACGAAGCCGTTACCTGACTCAGTGCCACATTGGTTAGTAACGCCAATAACAGTACGGGTGCGAACCATAAGGTGAATGCCTTGCGAGTCATAACTTGAGTTCCTCCTGATAGTGATGTTGAAAGGGATAAGCTATCCAAAAAACGAGGCGCAACCGCGCGCGTTTCGTTACGAGATGCAATAGGCTGCCTGATTTTTTAGCAACGAAGCGTGCGGCGATCAACGCAAACACTCGTCACTTACCAAACGCCAGCAGCGTCGTAAAACTGTTTTGTCCTAAACAAAGCTTGCCGATAGATTGGCTGATGGATGGATTTGCGCGGTGGAATTTTTTTGATCGCTCCACGCATTACGATGATGCGGGTGATGAATTACTGCCTGAAAGCGGGCGGATGATACCAACAATGGTGCAATGCTCCAACCGATTGCAGCCTCGAATGAGACCGCTACCAAAATTTTTACGAAGGTTACGCGCCCCCCAAAAAAAAACAGGGCACTCACTTTCGAGTGAATGCCCTGCGATTAGTTTGGGTAGGACAGGTTAATAACCTGTCCTACCATTCTGGTGTTAGAAATTGAAGCGTGCGACTAACTGCACCAATCGTCCGCCCGGATCATTCGTGTTGGATGAATCGGTGTAAGCCGTCGTCACTTGCATGAACTGCAAGTTAGAAGGCGTGATGTTGGCGTTTGCCGTCGGGGTGAAGAAGTTGATGTTGTTGAAGGCGTTCAGGAATTCGGCGCGCAATTCAAAGTTCGTCTTTTCAGTGACTCTGATTTGTTTTTTCAGGCTCAAGTCGAAGCGCGTGAATTTCGGCCCCGTGACGTAATGGTTTTGCGGCGCGCATTGTCCGTTGAACACTTGCAAGCAACTCGGGCTGTTGGCGGGCGCGAGATAGCGTCCGGTCGGAGCGCCCAACGTGCCGTAACCGTTCGCCGAAGTCGCGCTCGCATTGAACGCCTTGATCGTGTTGTCAACGATGTGTTTATCCCTGACTTTGCAAAGGCGCTGCCGCCCCACTGCCCTCGAAAATTGACAATGTGATTTGACTGCTGTTATGGGTACTTCATGAAATGTATTTGATCCGTATCGTTCAATCTTCTAGCGGCCCGGATTTAATAAAACACAGTTAGCTAAATAGCTAATTTCAGTAGTTACATCGAAATTAGTTTATTTAGCAAACACTATTGAAAGGATTATCCAAGTGAAAAAAGGAAATGTCGTTGTTTTGTTTCTGAGTACCTTCTTGTGCGCAATTGCATTTTTTCAAGTGCAAGAGGTTCGGGCGTTTGACTCTTTTGTAGAATGCGATAGCACTTTCTCGAATCATAGAAACGTTTGCTCAGGCGTTTATCGGCTTTGCCGATATGTTTGGGACGAGCAGTATTGCTCTCAGCTCTTTGATAGTTGCTATAGTGGCGCTCCTGGTACCTACGCTAGTTGTATTAGCAGCGCAGTTAGTGACTGGAGAGCAAGCGTAATGGCTGACGAACCTGACTCTTACACCTGCTGGCTGACGTGTACTGCCAAATGCCAACAGGTTGATCCGTATAACGCTTGTGTCAGCGAACTTAGTCAGATACCTGAAGATGATCGCCCTCCGAATTTCAACCCAGCGGATTATTGCGGTGTTTCTCCTGGTCAGTGTGAATCTGCGTGCAATTCAGCATGTAATCCAAACTAAAAATAAGTCAGTGAACTATCAATATAATGGGGTTTATTCTGGGCCAAAGGCTGAACCTTATTATTTTTTTACTAGGCTATTAGATTTAACGTCCGGTTGATAGCTAGGTTAGAGTAAGGTGATTTATGTGGGATAGTTTGAGAGTATGGGCAAGGCAGACATCTAGCAAGGTTCTGATGGTTTTACTCGCCTTTTCTGTAGTAGAGAATTTAATTTTATTTGCTCAATTGCGAATTACACGTCAGACTCTCGGCAAATTGCAGGATGATGCTAGGTTCGCAACGCCAGATTCTTTAATTCCTGGAGATGTTGTAGGGTTTCTTCGATTAAAGACTTTAGACGGTAAGTCCTCGCCATTAATTCTTAAGGAAAGAAAATACTATGCATTTATTTTCTCTACCTCGTGTCCTGCGTGCAGTAATAATTTGCCAAACTGGAAAGAAATAGAGACATCTGTTGGTTCCAGTAATGTTATATATCTCTCGTTGGATGACTTGAAGACGACCAGCCACTATGCCCAGTCTAGAGGGATAGCTAATCGAGCCTACGTAATAGCAGGCATAGAAGAGCAGAAAAGGCTAAAACTTTACAAAATTCCTCAAACTTTAATTTTACGAGACGGGATCGTAGTTTACTCTCACGTTGGGGTATTATCTAAGAGTTCTATCAACTCCCTTAAATCTGATTCCCTATAAATAGCCTGTAACTAAGCGATTGGCGCATTAGGCTTGGTGCGACAGTAAGCCTCGCTGCCGTACCGTTGTGCAACTTGAACGTAGCCTTGCTGCGCGCGACAGGATTACAGCATTAACATTTGCCATTGTTGGTTTTGGCTAGAGAAATCCTTGCTGCCGGGTTGCGGACTGTTGACTGGCATCGCGAACGCATTGATTGCGATTGCACCGGCCATGATCCGACGCGGTGGGCGCGTATCGCTCGTGTCGTTGGGTTTGTTGTTGTTGGCGGTCTTGTTGACGGGCTTGGCTTCGTCGTGGTGGGCGGTGCGAGCGGCGATTAAGGCTCCGTTGTTGGCGGCGTTGCGCAGCGAATAAAAAGGCGGAGTGAAGAAAGTGCTTCACTCCGCCTCATCGCTCGCTCGTCGCAGTTTCGGTTAGAAGTTAATTCGTCCTTCCAAAACAATGATGCGCGTACCACCCGCACCGGTGATGCGCCCGAAGTTAGTCGAGTTAATGTCAGTGTTCGGATTGCCCCACTGCGGCGTATTCAACGCATCAATGAAATTTGCCGTGAACTGAAATTCAATCTTCTCTTTAATTTTCACGCGCTTGAGTATGTTCAGATCAAGCCGGAACGTACTCGGCCCTTCGATATAAGCCGGAGCCAGCGTCCCCAGCACGCCGGGCGTCGGGTTCACCAATAAAGCGTTTCCGCTGCTGTCGGC
>JAYSVR010000539.1:0-10987 GCA_043718445.1 Acidobacteriota bacterium
GACACGTTCAGCGCCGTGTTTGAATATCCGTCGTTTATGGCTACGTGGACGCTGTGTTACAGCAACTCTTACCACAACGGCTGGCAGATCATTTTGCAAGGCAGCAAAGCGACGATGGAACTCGACGACGACGGCTATCGCGTGTTTCCCGAACCCTGGGCGGAGACGAATAAAGCGCCGCAAACCATTCACGAATACAAAGGCGGCATTCCGACCGAACCGCACGTGCGCAACTTCCTTGATTGCGTACGCTCGCGGCAGGAACCCAACGCGCCCGTCGAAGTCGGCCACAATGCCGTGTCGGCTCCGCATCTGGCTAACCTCTCGATGTGGCAAAAGCGCCGCGTGACGTTGAGCGATGACGGCACGACGACAGCGAAGCTCTAATCAGGTTATTAGCCGCAGAGGCGCGGGGTCGTGCCTCTGTGGCGTAAGTGTTATTGCGTTATGAATGGACAGAACCGCCAAGACATCAAACCCGGCCTGGAAGTCGAAATCGTCCAGAAACATCATCAGCGTAGCGGCCAACTTACGCGCGGCATCGTGAAAGACATTCTGACTAACTCGCCGACTCATCCGCACGGCATCAAGGTCAGGCTGGTGACAGGCGAAGTGGGTCGCGTGCAAGAGATCGTGACCAATTAGATTGCTGGCTAAATTGCCGGTTGGCACGGTGAATAATCGCAACGCTAACGCATCAAGCCGTTCGCGTGATGGCCGCTCGCATAAAGGGTTAGCCTCCCAAAATACTTAACTTTCAATTAAGGCCACGAGCGACTGGCATCGCTTGACCATGCCCAAATCGCTGTTTAGACTGCCCGCTACTTCAGGCAGTACCTCATATATAAAGTACCTAATTCATATCTTGCACGAACACTACCGACGCCCAAAAGCAGGCGTCACCCCGGGATGAAAGAACGTCGCAAGCATTCGTAACCTTTTATTGGCGCGCGTTTCTGGCAAATGCGTGCCTTGCTTCAACCCTATCACTTCAGGAGAAGTATTATGTTCAAACAGTTTTCTTATCGCTTCCTGTGCGTGACCCTGATGCTGACGTTTAGCCAGCTCGCCTTCGCACAATCCGCCGTGACGGGCGCGGTGAGCGGCACGGTCAGTGATCCGAGCGGAGCCGTGATTCCGTCCGCCGTCGTTCAATTAACCAACAGCGGTACCGGCAAAGATGAAACCGCGACCACCGGCGGCGAAGGCCGCTTCCGGTTCGGCAACCTGCAACCCGGCATTTATTTGTTGACGATCAAGGTCACCGGATTTGCCGATTACAAACAAAGCGGCATTTCCGTTGAAGTCGGACGCACCGCCAGCATTGACGCCAATATGAAAGTCGGCGGGGCTGACGCTTCGGTTGAAATCGTATCCGACGCCGCGCTGGTCAATACCGAATCGAAAGAGTTCTCGACCAACATCAACCAGACCCAGATCAACAATCTGCCGATCAACGGACGCCGTTGGTCTGATTTCGCGCTGCTGTCGCCGGGCGCTACGCCTGACGGGACGTTCGGGTTGATTAGCTTCCGCGGCATTTCAGGTTTGTTGAATAACAACACGATTGACGGCGGCGACAACAATCAGGCGTTCTTTTCGGAAGAGCGCGGCCGCACGCGTATGGGCTATTCGATCAGCCAGTCGGCCATTCGTGAATTTCAGGTGAATACCTCGAACTATTCGGCTGAGTACGGACGCTCGGCAGGCGGCGTAACCAACGCCGTGACCAAGAGCGGAACCAACGAATTCCACGGCGATGTGTTTTATTTCCAGCGCAACAACGAATGGGGCGCGCGTAATCCGCTGGCGTTTCAGTCGGTGTTGGTCAACGGCGTGGCTTCCAGCGTAGGCATCAAGCCCGAAGACAAACGCCATCAATTCGGGGCCACCGTCGGCGGCCCGGTCAAAAAAGATAAACTGTTTTTCTTTTTCAGCTACGACCAGCAACGGCGCAACTTCCCCGGCTTGGGCGTATTCACGCAACCGGCTTATTTGAACACGGTGAATCGCACCGCGTTAACCGCTGCGCCGCGCAATCTGACCACTGCGCAGATTGACGATACATTGGGCTTTCTCAATTCGCTGACCGGCACCGTGCCGCGTCGCGGCGACCAGCTTTCGTTCTTGCCGAAAATTGATTGGCAGGTGAACAACAAAAACACGTTTACGCTCACTTATAACCGTCAACGTTGGGATTCGCCCGCAGGCATTCAAACGCAACCGGTCAACCAGCTCGGACGCGCCAGCTTCGGCGACGATTTCGTAGACATTGATTGGGTAACGGCGCGACTCACCACGACGGTGAATGCGCGCATCGTCAATGAGTTTCGCATGCAAATCGCGCGCGACCTCGAATATCAAAACAGTCAGAAGCCGCTGCCGGGCGAACCGACCACGGCGCTCAACAGCAGCGCGCCGAACGTCTTCCTGACCAACGGCCTCGCTTTCGGCAAACCGACCTTTCTCGAACGTCCGAAATATCCCGACGAAAAGCGCAAACAGTTCACCGATAACGTGACGGTTTCGCTGGGCGGCAATACGCTCAAGTTCGGCGTTGACATCAATCGCGTCAACGAAGAGTTGAGCAACCTGCGCAACGAGAGCGGCGCTTTTAGTTATAACAACATCAATGATTTCATTATTGATTACGTGAACTGGAAGACGCCGCTGGCGGCGACCGTGACCTGTGTCAACAGCACGCGTACGCGCGGCAAGTGCTACACCGGCAACTACAATCAAGGCTTCGGCGTGTTGGGCGCAAAATTCAATACGACCGATTACAACTTCTTCGGGCAATACGATTGGAAGTTTCTGCCGCGCGTGACCTTTAACTTGGGGCTGCGTTACGAATACCAACAATTGCCGAAGGCGACTATTCCTAACGCCAGCACTGACATCATTCCGAACGATGGACGCACCTTAAACGCTGCGACTTCGTTTATGCCGAACGACACCAACAACTTTGGCCCGCGCACTGGTTTTGCGATTGATGTTTTTGGCAATGCCAAGACTTCAGTTCGGGGCGGATATGGTTTGTATTACGGACGCATCATCAATTCGACCGCTTACAACGCGTTGGTCAACACCGGCAATCCCGGCGGACAAAATCAAATCAATCTGGCTCCGGCGGCAGCGACCGCGCCACTCTTCCCGAACGTGTTGACTTCGGCCCCGGCGGGAACCGGTTCGATTCAGTTTTTCGGCAAAGGCTTCGGCAACCCGATGATTCACCAGTTCGACCTCATCTTCGAACATCAACTGGCGCGGAACCTGACGGTTTCGGCTTCTTATCTGGGCAGCATCGGACGCAAACTGCCGACGTTTTATGACCGCAATCTCACAGCGCCGACGACTTCGCAGGTTTTCCCCTTGGTGGGCGGAGCGCTGGATGGCAGGACTTTGACGGTTCCGCTTTTCCCAACCGTGCGTCCGCTACCGACGTATGCGCAACTTACTGAAATCGCCAGCAACGTGAAATCCGAATACAACGCGTTTGTGGCGCAAGTGAACCATCGGATGGCGCGCGGCATTATGTTCAATGCCAATTACACGCTGTCGCGAGCGGTTGATACGCTGCAAACTTCGACGACCTTTACGCAGAACAACGTTCCTTTCAACGTCTTCGACCCCGAAGCAGATCGCGGACGTTCGAATTTTGATCGTCGTCACAAATTCGTGTTGAGTGCTGTGCTGGCTCCGCGCGTCAAGGCCGATAACAAAGCTGTCTCGGCATTGTTTGACGGCTGGTCACTCGCCCCTGTGTTGCAAATGTTCAACGGGTTGGCCTATGACGCTGCGATTTCAGGCAGCAACGGCGGCGCGGGCGGTATCAACCGTTCGGGTGGCAACTCCGGGTTGCGCGGCTTGTTGGAACGTAACGCTTTCAGCGGCCCCGCCGTGAAGGTTTTCAACATTCGTGCTTCGCGCCGTTTCTATCTCAAAGAGAAAATGAATCTGGAATTCCTCGGCGAGATTTTCAACGTGCCGAATCGCGTGCAGGTCACGGGCATCAACAGTCAGATGTACATTCTGAACACCGCCATCACAGCGGCGCACCCTGTGCCGACGCTGGATGCCAACGCGGCTTTCGGCGGCATCACGTCAGCCGACAGCACGCTGTTCCGTGAGCGGCAAATCCAACTCGGATTGCGCTTCACGTTCTAATTGAAGTAGAGACGCAAAATTTTGCGTCTCTACTTTTGGGTGTGTTGAAACCAAAAAGCCGCGCCGCTTTCTTGTTTGAGAACGCGGCGCGGCATTTTGCATTAGGAGGTGTTTTTTATTTTTTGCTACGTGGGTTGGAGGGTTTCGTAGCGGCGCGCGCGTTTTTTGCTTTTTTTGGAACGGGTTTCTTTACAGAAAATGTGACGCGGCGATATACGCGCGCCAGCGGCAAGGTGCAATTGATAGAACTGAGCGTGGCGGTTTGTGATAAGTCCAGTTGTGGAGTGTAACGCCAGGAGCCATCCGATTGGCGCGCAAACACTTCGACAGCAGGCATGTCCTGACGCACCAACACATATTCAATCAGCGTCGGATTATAGAGTTGGTAGCGAATAAATTTTTCGTGACGATCAAAAAACGCCGTAGATTCCGACATCACTTCAATGATAAGCGTCGGATTGGTGAGTACGTCACGACGGTCATCAAGATATTCAGGCAGATATTCCGGCTCGCCGCAAATCACTACCAGATCAGGATAGGAAAACAGCCCTTTGGTCGAACGCGGGATGAGCATGGGGCCACTGCGTACTTTGCTGTCTTTGCTTCTCACGCGGCACGGCCCGTCATCCACTTGCGCGTAAAGCAACGCTAACAAGTTGCTGCAAATGTCGGCGTGTTCTGGGCTTTCGCCCGCCATCACGTAAAGATGTCCGTCAAGATATTCGTGGCGTACCTTCGATTGCCGCTCAAATTCGAGATATTCCTCAACAGTGATGAGTTGCGGTTGTTGCTGTACTGCAAGTGCTGATGCCATTGTGTGCCTTCTTTCTGTGAACGGACATTACCAACGCACATAAAGTTTAGCCAACCAGTTTTAACCAATGATCTGCCGGTATTCCTGCTTAATCATTTGCGCAATCGGATTCCACGCGCGCAGTTGCGCGATGTAATCGAGCGCGTGATCAATGCCTTTTTCGCTGACGAGTTTTTGCAATTCGTTGGCTTGCGGATCGCCTGTGGGCTTGAAGGCGAAACCGGCGGCGCAGCCTCTGATTAAGTTTGTCGGTTCGATGCCGTAACGATAGGCGAGTTTGATCGGGCCGATCAGGCGGTCATCGGCTTGCAGCTTGCGGATCGGGTCGCGGCCTACGCGGGCGATGGTGTCCATCAAGGCGGCGTTGGAAAAGCTCAACAGAATGTCCTGAATCATCGCGGCGTAATGCAGCGCGCGTCCGTGCTTGCCTTGCAAGGCGCGTTGCGATTCGAGCATGGCTCCGACGACGGCGGCGTTGATTTCTTTGTCGGCCATCGCTTCGTGAATGTAGGTGTAACCTTTTTGCGCGCCTAGATAAGCACAGACGGCGTGGCCACAATTCAACACGTATAGCTTTTCTTCCATCGAAGCCGGAAAGTTATCAATCCCTTTGAACGGGGGCAGCGCGTCAAAATCACCCTTGAGTTGCAAGGTATCGAACAAGACATCGCCCGCCACATCAGCGGTGATGACTTGGCGTCCGCTGGCGTCGGCCTCCTGGCTTGAGACGATGCGGTCAGAGATGGCTGCGTTGAATCCCACGCGGTCTTGCACTTCTTGCGCGTATTGAAACGGCAGCGCGGTGAAAATCAATCGTTCGAGTTGCGAACCGGCGTTCTTGAGGTTTTCGCAACAAAACACGTCGAGCGGCTTGGTGACTTTTTCCTGCATGCGATGCAGCAAGGCTTCGGCCAGCACGGGCGCGATCCACGGCAGATTGTCAGGCCGCACCGACGTATAAACCTGATCGGCGTCTTTCATCTCTTCGGCAAAAGCCGCGCCCGGCATCTTGACCGCGCGTACGCCACGCACTTCGAGTTTAGTTTCGGTCGCGCCCTTGGTGAGAACGTCATAGCCGTTGGCGTTGATCGTCTGCACGAGCTCATCACGCCGCGCGGCGAATACCAACTCGTGGCCTTGCAGCGCGAGGCCTACGCCCAATGCGCCCAATCCTACGCGACCTGCTCCTACAATAATTATCTTCATAATCGGTTGTCGGTTGTCGGTTGCCGGTTTGTATGTTCGATGACCGGCTACCAACAATTACCTAAGTAATGCTTCCATTTTAGCGAGTAATTCTTCGAATACGAGATTGCGTTTGCTGAGGAAGTCATCGGCACCGGCTTGCAGGGCTTCGATTTTGTCTTCGATGCCGTGGCGGCTGCCGAGCAAGACGACAGGGGTTTCAAACTTGGACTTGCGCAATTCGCGGCAGACATCAAAGCCTGACTTGAATTCGAGCAAGGCGTCGAGAATCAACAAACTGAAATTACGCTCTTTGCCAATCACCATCGAGAGAGCGGTCTTGCCGTCCTGCACACGTTCGACGACATAATTTTCGGCTTCCATGCCGCGCGCCATCAGGTCGGCAAGTGCGCCTTGTCCGGTGGCGAGCAGGATGATTTGCGGGGCGGCTAACATAGCGGTCGCGCCTTTTTCGGCAGCCGGACGCGCCAGTGAGAGAAAGGCGGTTTTCGATACGCTGGGCATGTTTTGCGTCAACGCGCCTTGCACGGTGGCGAGCATACCGGCAGTCAGGCGCACTTCGATGCGGCGCAATTCGCCGGTTGCGCCGAGCTTGGCAAAGATGGCCTGAGCGCGTTCAAAGTGAGCGCGTGCCGATTCAAGCCGTCCGGTTTGCATGCGCAACTCGCCGATGGCGGCTTCGACCTGACCGGTGCGATAAGGGTCGCTGATGCTTTGAAAAATCGAAAGGCTTTGCGCGTAGCCGCGATTGGCTTCGGCATTTTGTTTTTGCGAGGCATGCAAATTCGCGCGCGTGAAAATGACGCGCCCCGCCAGGCCCAGCGAAGGGTCTAGCGTCGTACTCATTTCGGCAGACGTAATGTGCAAACTGGCTTTGTCGAATTCTTTTTGATCGAGATAAAGGTTGGCGAGTTTGAGTTCGCATAAGACCTGTTCTTCGAGCGCGCCTTTTTCGCGGGCGACGGTGAGGCCTTTTTCCAGTTCGGTGGCGGCTTGCGTACGCTCGCCGAAAGCCAGATGAATGCGACCAAGTACGCGTTGGGTGCGCGCATAAACTGTGTCGCCGTGTTTGGCGATGGCTTGTTGAATGGCTTTGCGCGCTTCGTCCAGATCGCCCTGATAAAGTTTGAGTTCGGCCAGATCGGTATAAGCGAGGGCTTCGGCTTTGGTGAGTTTTTCGGCTTGCGCCAGTTGCATGCGTTCGTCAAAGAGCCGCGCCGCCGCGCCCCACGAACCCAGCCGCGCATAGACCCGCGCCAATCCGCTATAAGCCTTGACCAGTAACCTGACGTGATTGAGTTCTTTGAGTTGTTCGATGACTTCTTGATAAAGCGGGACGGCCTCTTTGAGCTTGGCTTCGGCATACAGCACAAAGGCTTCCTGCATCTTGACGCGCGCGCGCAAGACGGCATCGGTGGTCGTTTCAGCCAGCCGCGCGGCGCGCAACCAGTGATAACGCGCGCCTTCGAAATCGCCTTCTTTCCATTCGATCTTGCCGAGCAAATAGTGGGCATCAGCCAGCAACCGCGCATTGCCCGCACGTCGTGCTGCCAACGTCGCGCGTTGCAAGTGATCGCGTCCGGCCAGCAATTCGCCATTGCCGATGAGCGCGCGTCCGAGCGAAGCATGCACCTCGGCGCCGCCCGCTTCGTCGCCCGTCTCGGCGTAATTGCCCAGACTGTTCATCAGCGTCTCAATCGCCTGATCGTATTGCTTGGCCTCGATATAAGCGCGTCCCAGCCACAACAACACCGAAGCGCGATAGGGCGTCGAGAGTTTATCGAGCGCACTGGGCTGGGCATATTTGTCGAGCATCTCAAGCGCGCGCGCTGGCTGACCTTGATTGAGATGGGCTTCGGCGAGCACACGGCGCGTGTTGGCTTCGTCGCTGGGGTCTTCAGGCATGACGCGGCCTGACAACGATTCGATCAAATTGGTCGTAGTGCTTTGCGGATGCCGCTGCGAAGTTTTGTTGGTCGGGCCGTCGGGAATGGCGGCGAGAACGACCGAGATGAAATCCAGCTCAGGGCCGCCGTGACCGAACCGCAGCAAGTCGCCGTCGTTGAGCATCTGTTCGCTCACGCGCCCGCTGTTGACGAAACTGCCGTTGGTCGAACCCAAATCGCGCAACAGATAATCATCGCCCAGTCTGACGATCTCGGCGTGCATGCGCGAAACGACGCCGTGCGGCAGGCACAGCGAATTTTCAGGGCCGCGTCCGACGGTGAAACGCGCGGCTTCGAGCGGAAAAACCTTAACTTGCTCGTCGGTTCTTAAATGTAATTCTCCACGTCGGCTCGTCATTGAATCCTCATTGGGTGTTTATCTGGTTTGCCATCGGGGCGTCATCTGGCGGGAATGCGCTACTGCAAAAAAAGGTCGGTGACGACAGGTGGCATCAGGTAATGCGGAATGCCAAGCGAAAGCGGGGCGGAGTATAGCATCGTTGTCAAATCCTGTGGATAGAGAAATTATCGGGCGACTGAACTGTAATTCATTAGCGAGAATTTTCGCACTTGTCGGGTTTTAGCTCGCCGCCTATGCTGCTCGCCGATTCGCATGAAAACCTTATCGCCCTTACCGCCCTTACCTATTGATGCCAGCCTGCCCGCTTTGCTCGCGCAGCTTCGCGTCGTTAATAACTTCGTGATCGAAGCGCCGCCTGGTACGGGCAAAACTACGCGCGTACCTGCTGCGTTATTGCAATCCACCGACAAAGAAGTTTGGGTGCTTGAACCGCGCCGTCTCGCCGCCCGCATGGCCGCGAAGCGCGTCGCCGATGAACGCGGTGAAGCCCTGGGCGAAACCGTCGGTTATCAAGTGCGGTTCGATGAAGTCAGCAGCGCGCGCACTCGTTTGCGCTTTCTGACCGAAGGCGTTCTCACGCGGCGCTTGCTGGCCGACGCGCAACTCAAGCAGGCAGGCATCGTCATACTCGACGAATTTCACGAGCGCCATTTGCAAGCCGATCTCGCGTTGGCCCTGTTGCGGCGCTTGCAACGAACGACGCGACCTGACCTGAAACTGGTTGTGATGTCGGCCACGCTCGAAGCCGCGCCCGTCGTTGATTACCTGCAAGCTGAAACGCTGCGCGTCGAAGGGAAGCGTTTCGACGTGAGCCTTGAGTTCGCCGCGCGCGAAGACCAGCGCCCGTTAGCCGAACAAGTCGCAACAGCATTGCAAAAATTACTGACAGAAAAACTAGGAGGTGATGTGTTGGTCTTTTTGCCCGGCGCGGCTGACATTCGCCGCGCGCAAGCGGCGTGCGAAAAGCTGGCGCGCGAACATGACTTGTTGCTGTTGCCGCTGCACGGCGAATTGCCCGCCGCTGAACAAGATCGAGCGGTGCGTCCGGCAGAAAAGCGCAAGGTGATTCTCTCGACCAACGTAGCCGAAAGTTCGGTCACGATTGACGGCGTGGTCGCGGTGATTGATTCCGGTCTTGCACGCATCGCGGGGCATTCGCCGTGGTCGGGGTTGATGACGCTGACGACGCAGCGCATCAGCCAGGCATCAGCAGTGCAACGCGCCGGTCGCGCCGGACGTACGCGCTCCGGTCGTTGCTTGCGGCTTTATACGCAACAGGATTTTCAAGCGCGTCCTTCGCACGAAACGCCCGACATCAGGCGATTGGATTTAGCTGAGGCCGCCTTGGCGATGCACGCGGCGGGCGTGACTGATTTGTCTTCGTTCGATTGGTTTGAGGCTCCGGCGGCGGCTGCGCTCGAAGCGGCAGAAACGCTGTTGCGCAAGTTGAGCGCGATTGATGCGACCGGCGCGTTGACCGTCACCGGGCGCGCGATGATGCGCTTGCCGCTGCATCCGCGACAGGCGCGCTTGCTGGTCGAAGCCGAACGTCGCGGCGTCGCTGCGGCTGGCTGCACACTCGCGGCGTTGATCGGCGAGCGTGATTTGTTCGCACGCAATTTGTTTGGCGAAGGCAATCAGCCGCAACGCAAAACCGCGCATAAGATTGGCCCCAGCGATTTGCTCGAACGATTGGATTTATTTGCCGAAGCCGAGCGCGTGAACTTCGCGCCGCATCGTTTGCGCGAACTGGGGTTGGATGTGAATGCGGTGCAAGCGGTCGAGCGGGTCAGGCGGCAGTTGCTGCGGCAGGTAGGGCAGGTTACTAACCTGCCCTACGCCAACGAAGACGCTTTGTTGCTATCCATTCTCGCCGGATACCCCGACCGCGTAGCGCGTCGCCGTTCTATAAAAACTGGCAAAACCGATAACGCCGAAGTCCTGCTTTCAGGCGGAGGCGCGGCGCAACTCGCGCCGACAAGCGTCGTGTGGCAATCAGAATTCATCGTCGCCATAGAAGCCGAAGAGAAAAACAAACAGCGTTTGATTCGTCAGGCCAGTGCGATTCAGCCCGAATGGTTGATCGAACTATTCGCCGACGAGTTGCAGGAAACCACCGTCGCCACTTGGAACGCGCAAGCCGAGCGCGTCGAAGTTGTGCAACGGATGCTCTATGACCAACTGGTGATTGATGAAACGCGCGTCAAAGAAATCAAAGGCGCGCAAGCGGCGAAGGTCTTAGCCGAAGCCGCCTTGCAAGCGGGCTTGCAACGGTTCGCCGATCCTGAACGGCTGACGAACTTTCTCAATCGCGTCAGCTTTCTCGCGTCGGCTTTTCCTGAAGCTGGAATCCCGAACTTGAATGACGAAGACGTGACGGCTGCGTTAGTGGCGCTGTGCGAAGGCTTGCGCAGCTTTGCTGAGTTGAAAGCCACAGCAGGGAAGGGAGGTTTAACCGAGATGTTGCGCGCGCGCTTGACCAACGAACAGCAA
>JAYSVR010000540.1:0-3546 GCA_043718445.1 Acidobacteriota bacterium
GGCTTGTTTGGCGACGCGTCCGGTCTCGATGGTGATCTCACGACCACCTAAGTTAATAGCTTGTTTCAAAAACATTTATTTTTATCTCCTCTCAACGACTGGCCGGTTGTCGGTTGTCGGTTGTCGGTTGTCGGTTGTCGGTTGCCAGACCGCTTGCGCGGCTGAACACCACAACTGACAGAGAACAACATAAAATGACGACTGGCATAACAACAAAGGCTACGCGCACGCACGCTGCGTGACACGTAGCCCATTTCTACTAAAGGTTCGGATTGAACGGGTGAAATTTTGATACACGTGGGCGCTCAAAAAGGGCGCGGCTTGCGTGATGAGTTTGGCGTTGGAAGGTCGCTGACGACACTACTAAGGGAAAGCCGTAATTTCAGAAGGGGGCGACTGTTAGGAGCGGGATGCGGTCGCCGATAGAGGCTCTACCAAGTGTGCAACAGAAAAGATACAAACGCCGTCACGTTCGGCACACAACAGAAACAGCGTCTCGTTCGTGGTTGGAAAGAGACGCCGTCAAAATTAACTGCTTTACTTGCGCAGACCCAACCGGGCGATTAAATCGTGGTAGCGGTTGATGTCGCACTTTTTCAAATAATCCAACAAGCTGCGACGCGAACTGACCATCTTTAACAGGCCGCGACGCGAGTGGTTGTCTTTCTTATGGGTTTTGAAATGATCGGTCAATTCATTGATGCGCTTGGTCAACAGCGCGACCTGCACTTCGGGCGAACCCGTGTCGCCCTCTTTCTGCTTGAACTGGTCTATAACGCCAGCCGTGGTTTCTTTTGCTAATGCCATTACGGAATCTTTCTCCTCGATAACTCGCCTAATACGTAAGCGATAACTTTTAATTTATTTGCTGCGTAACAAGCGCGGGAGGATAGCAAACAGCCTCTGGTCTGGCAATACGGCAAACGGTTCGTGCGAGAAAAAGTTATGGCAGGCTTTCACCAAGCCCTTTTTTAACAGTAACGCCCAACCGGAAAGCCTGCGCTCACCGATTGGGCGTTGCTGCTAACAGGAGGAGAATCCCTGCTGACAATTAAGGCTAGAAACCGAATCTCACACCGAAATCAACCTGCCGGGCTGAACTCGCTCCGCTCGAAATGCCGAAGAAGGATGAACCCAGTGTGCCGCTGTATGAACTGAAGTTCACGCGATTGAAGATGTTGCTCGCGTTGACCGTCAAGGTCAGCGTGTAGCGCGACGTTTCAGAGCCGCCGCCCATTCCCATGGGGCCACCGCCTCCGCCGAAACCGCCACCACCGGGGCCACCACCGCGTCCGCCACCACCGCCACCGCCTCCACGTCCGCCGCGATCTCCACCACCAGGCCCGCCGCCTTGCTGCCCAGCGTTTTGCGCGGCGCTGCTCTTGGGTTTGCCAAAGCCGATGGTCTTGCTCAACGAAGCCGATGAATCAAACAAGCCAGGGCTTTGCGCGCGTACGCCGTTGGGATAAGTCTCTTGCAGGAATTGCCGCAACGGGATGCGCAGTTCAGGCAGCCCTGGCCCGACTGGGCAACGCTGTCCGGGGCGGCAAATGAGGCGGTTAAATTGAGACGTGCCGTAAAGACTAGCGGACAAATCTGAATTGCGCTGAATCGGATTGAGGCTCGCGTCGAGCGGACGGTCACTGACGACGTTATCGCGGTTGTCATCAATGCCCGTCGTGATGTTGAACGGCGAACCGCTCGAAGCGAACACCGTGAGATTCAACCGAAAGTTTTTCGGCAACGTGATAAAGCTGCCGACATTGAAATTGTGCCGACGGTCGAACGCAGCGCGTCCCCATTCGCTCAACAGGTTGTAACTATTCGCGGGCGTACCGTCGCCATTCGATTTGGCCCAGCCCAACGTGTAGCTCCCGAACGTCATCACTTTGCCCATCCGGCGATTGAGTTGAAAGATCACACGGTTCGTCTGGTTGATCGCCGAAGATTCCGTTTGCAGAATCGCTCCCACATTCTTAATCGGCGATTGCATGGTGCAGACCGGCGGATTGCTCGCATCACAAACCAGACGCGGAGCGTTGATGTTACGCGTGCGGAACTGATTGATGCCGCGCGAAAAGTTATAAGTGACCGTGCCGATCAAACTTTTAGGCAATTGCTGTTCAATGATCAGGCTGCCGTTCAGGTCGTAAGGCGCTTTCAAATCGCTCGCCAGCGGGCGCGTTGTAGTGTTGGAATTACCGCCGCTCGCCGTCAGCGTATTGCGCGCCAACGCCTCGGCTGTCGTGCGTCCGAACACCGCATCGCGCACGATGAAGCTCTGTTGCACAGTGCCCGCAAAGCGAATCGCGTTCTCGTATTGATTGGTGCGCAGCCGGTCATAGAAAACCCCGCCGCCTGCGCGAAAGGTCGTCTTGCGGCTTTTGAACGGCGACCACGCTAGCCCCAACCGCGGCGCAAAATTGATCTTGTCTTGCAGGTATTGCTGAAACTCATGCCGCAAGCCGTAAGAGAAGGTCAGCGTCGGGCTGACGCGCCAGTCGTCATTGACGAACCATGAAGCGCGGAACATCGAATAATCGAGTTGCGCGTTGCCCTGATTGATCGTGAATTGCGCCGCGCGCGCACCCAGCGGAATAACATCGGTGGCCGGATTCAAACTGAGACTGGCGACGGCCTGCCGATATTGATCGAGGTTCGAGAACGTGAACGAACCGTTGAAATTGCTCTGGCTTAAATCGCTGATGCGATCCCATTCCATTTGCCAGCCGCCCTTGATGGTGTGCTTGCTGCCCTTGGTCGTATAAGTCGCGTAATCCTGAAACTCGACGTTTTCATTCGTCGCGCGCGTGGGGCAGCACGTCGAACCGCCGCCGACAAACGAATCCAGCACGTTAATCCCCAACGCGTTCGTCACCGCCGTTCGATTGCTGCTGTCACGACGATATTGAAAGCGCGTTTCGTGCAATAGCTTCGCGTTGATGACCCAGGTGTCGCCGATGCGAATGTTGTGACCGTCGTTGCTGTTATTAGAGGCGCTTTCGGGCAGGCGGTTATTAGCGCCGCCAGCGCCACCTCCGCCGCCGCCTCCCCCACCGCCACCGCCGCCGCCGAAGAAGGCAAAACGACCGCCGCCGCCCGACGAGAATTCAGAATTCACAGCGGATGAACGGTTATAAAAGTATCCGAAGTTGATCGTGTTGTTTTTGCTCAACAGATAATCGCCACGTTGCCCCATGAAGGTGTTGACCGATTCGTTCGGCACGTTGCTGATGAAATCGCCCTCGAGCGTTTTGGCAAAGGTATTGGTGCTGCCGTTCGCCATCGAGCGGTTGCCGAAGAAATTGATCGAGAGTTTCTTCTGCACAATCGGCCCGCCCAAAAAATAATTAAAATTATTCGACAGCAACTCAGGCCGCGTCAGTGCAAAAGCATTGCGCGCATTGAGCGCGGAGCTGCGATAGTTCCAGCCGCCGTTGCCGCGCCAGTCGCCGTAACCGGGCCGCGTGATGATTTCCATCCGCCCAAAACCATTGCTCGAAAATTCCGGCGAATAGGGATTCTGGTTGATGCGGATGGACATGA
>JAYSVR010000055.1:0-2741 GCA_043718445.1 Acidobacteriota bacterium
GAATGGTCGGTGTAAAGAAAGCCAGCCAGCTTGCGATAAAAGATGTAGCTCTTTTTGCGGAATACCTCAAAGTCGGTATGCGGTGGAAAGCTGCGATAAAACGTATCAAGTTCCGCTGCCGTATCTTCGTAGCGCACTGGGCGGCGCACCGGTTCGATTTGCACCAAACGCGCGGGGCGTTCAGTCGGGGATTGATTCGGGGTTGTCATCCGCTCAGCCCTTCCTTACAGAAAAAATGATTCGCTTTGTGTGGAGCGATGGGTTGTGGTTGATGAAAAAACGCGGCGATCTTAACACTCAGTCGAGACTGCCGCTAGGGTTCACGCCAGCGTTTATGCCAACAGGGAAACCAGTTGCGGTTCGAGGCGGCGTTGATGCGTTTCGTCGTGCATGCCTAAGGCCGCGTCGAGTTCGTCGGCGACGTTGCCAATGCCCGGCGAGAGCTTGCTGAAATCGAAAAGTTCGCGGTCGAACAGATGCGACGGAACCGTATTGCCGAGCGCCGTCAGCATGGATTTGCGTATGTTCGGAATCTCTTTTTGCAGTTCGTCAATCAGGCGTTTGACGCGCTTGCGTTTGAGGTTTTCCTGCGAGCCGCACAGGTCGCACGGAATGATCGGAAAGTTTTGCGTAGCCGCAAACGCCATCAAATCCTTTTCCCAAATATAAGCCATCGGACGAATCACCGTGTTGCGTCCGTCGTCGGAGCGCAGAACGGGCGGCATGGTTTTGAGCGTGCCGACGAAAAAGAAATTGAGCAGGAAGGTTTGCAGCACGTCGTCGGCGTGATGGCCGAGCGCGATTTTGTTGCAGCCCTCTTGCACGGCAACGTCATACAAAATGCCGCGCCGCAGCCGCGAACACACCGAACAAAAAGTTTTGCCTTCTGGTACGAGCCGCTTTACGACGGAGTAAGTGTCGCGTTCGATGATGCGATGGTTGACGCCCTGATTCGTCAGGTATTCAGGCAAGATGTGCGCGGGAAAGTTCGGTTGCTTTTGATCGAGATTGACGGCGAGTAACTCGAAACGCACAGGCGCTTTGCGCTGCAAGGCACGCAGCAGATGCAACAACGTATAGCTATCTTTGCCGCCACTTAGGCAAACCATGATGCGGTCGCCCTCGGCGATCAGGCCGAAATCCTTGATGGCTTCGCCCATGCGGCGCAGCAAAATGCGCTCTAACCGTTGTGCTTCTTCCATCATTGGCGTCATTTGAAAACTCTTTTGGTAAAACGAAAAGACGAAGCCGCCAAAGCTGAATAGCTCTGGCGGCGCGCGTGAAAATTTAGCATCAAGCTGTTGCTAGACCGCGTCGGCAGTCTTTAAGTTTTTCGTATCAGCGATCACCGGCTTTGATTCCTTGCCCGTAGCCTTGCCGTCATTCATATGGCATTTGCCGTCGAAAACTGCGCCGTTTTCGATAATTAGCGAAGGCGTATAGATGTCGCCATAAACCTTCCCCGACGGATGAATCTTGACGCCGTTGCGAGCGGTGACGGTTCCTTCAATGATGCCGCTGACCTCAATTGTGCCAGCCTGCACCGTCGCCTTGACCCGGCCTTTTTCCATCACCAGCAAGCTGCCGTTTTCAGAGGTGATAGTGCCGTTGACTTCGGAATCTACGCGCATGATTTCTGTGAATTTTACTTCCCCCGTGATGGACGTGCCTTCGCCCAAAAAGCTGCGCAGGTCGGTCGCGCTGCTTTCCAAGGTAGTCGTCGCTGATGACCGATTGCCAAATTTCATCATAAAAAGTCTCCTTATTGCGTTGTGTTTTTACCGTCCCACGTGCTGCAAAGCTATGATTCTAAAAGTATTGGGGGAATGAAAGGGCTTTTAACTTACCGTCTTTTGCATAATCAATGAATAGACGCGGTCGAGTTCAGTAATCGTGGTGAACTCAATTTCAATTTTGCCGCGCTGCTTGCCGACCTGGATTTTGACTTGCGTACCGAGAAAGCGTTTGAGCTTCGTTTCAGCGGCGCGGATGTTAGCATCCTCTTCTTTTGGTGTCGAATTTACGGCTTCTTGCGCAGGCGCTGTTTCACCTACGGCAACTTGTTTCACTAATCGCTCAACTTCGCGGACGGAGAGATGATCGCTGACAATTCTCTGAGCCAGCGCCTGTTGCTCTTCTGCCGTAGCCAATCCCAACAAAGCCCGCGCGTGTCCCATCGAAAACTGCTCTTCTTCGAGCATGGTTTGTACGGCGGCGGGCAGCTTGAGCAAACGCAAAAAGTTGGCGACGGATGAACGATCTTTGCCGACCTGTTGCGCGACCTCGTCCTGCGTCATACCCAGACGGCTGATGAGGCTTTGATAGGCTTGCGCTTCTTCGACCGCGTTCAACTCGGCGCGCTGGATGTTTTCGATCAGCGCCAGTTCGAGCAACTTGTCATCGGGGATGTCGCGGACTACGGCTTTGACTTTAGATAAACCTGCGCGTTGCGAAGCCCGCCAGCGACGTTCACCGGCGACCAACTGATAGCGTCCGGCCTCGGCACGACGCACGAGGATGGGTTGCACCAAGCCGTTCACGCGAATGGATTGCGCCAGCTCTTCGAGCTTATCTTCGGTGAAGCGCGCGCGCGGTTGTTGCGGGTTCGGCTCAATCAGATCAATGTCAATTTCGAGCAGTTGTTCGCCCGTTTTGAGCGGAATCTCTTGCGCGTGGTCTTTGTATGAATCCGGCAGTAAGGCGCTAAGTCCTCTGCCGAGTGCTTTTCTTGTCATTTTCCA
>JAYSVR010000541.1:0-10965 GCA_043718445.1 Acidobacteriota bacterium
AAGAGCCTGACCAATTTCAATATCTCGGTGACGATCAGCGACAAGTTTCTGCAAGCCGTCGAAAACAACGAATGGTTTCAAGCCGAGTTCGACGGCAAGCCCTGGACGGTGGCGATTCACGATCCCAAAGCCCCCAACGCCCCCAACGCTAATGATGGACAGGGCGGCGATTATACCTATCAAGGCGAAGCCCCGCCGCAACCCGGCATGGTTTACGCGCCTGACATTTGGGAACGCATCATTTCTTCGACACATCGCTGGGCTGAACCGGGCATCATCTTTATTGACAACGTGAACAAGCATAATCCGTTGAAAAATTCGATGGGCTTGAAGAAGGCTTCCAATCCATGTGCCGAACAAATGCTTCACGATTACAACGCGTGCAACCTCGGTTCGATTGACGTAGCGAAATACTACGACGAGCTGACCGACGACATGGATTGGGATCGTTTTGGAGCCGATGTCTATTGGTGTGTACGCTTTCTCGATAACGTGATTGACACCTGCGCGTGGCCGTTGCCGCAAATCGAAGACACCGTGAAACGCACGCGTCCCGTCGGACTCGGCATTATGGGTTTCGCCGATTTGTGCCTGCACAAGCGCGTCACTTATGGCAGCGAAGAATCCGCCTTGCTGGCTGAACACATGATGAACATCTTCCGGCAGGCTTCGTGGAAGGCTTCGTTGTCGCTCGGTGCCGAAAAAGGCGTGATGCCTGAGTTCGAAGCGAACCGCGACCTATACGATCAACTGGTTTATAACGAAGTCGGGCTGGATCGTTCGTTGCCGCTCACGCCGCGCAATTATGAAGTCACGACCGTCGCGCCCACCGGTACGATTTCGCTGGTTGCCGAAACGAGCAGCGGATGCGAACCGAATTTCTCTTATGCGTTCGTACGCCGCGACACCATCGGCACGCGCACCTACGCGCATCCGATTGCGGCCAAAGCGTTGGGCATTGAGGTAGATCAAACCAACCCCGAATCCATCGCCGCCGCCGCGCAAGCTATCGTTGAGAACCGCGACAAGCTGCCTGAGTATTTCGTGGACGCGCTCACGCTCGATCCCGACAATCACTTGCGTGTGCTCAAAGCCTTTCAAGATCACGTAGACAATTCGATCTCGAAAACCGTCAATGCGCCCGCGAGCTATTCAGTCGCCGACACCGACCGCGTCCACCGCCTCGCGTGGAAGATGGGCGTCAAAGCCGTCAGCTATTACCGCGACGGTTCGCGCGACGGGCAGGTCTTGACGGCCCTCGTCACTAAGATGACCAGCGAGAAAAAAGAAGAGCCGAAGGTTGAAGTCGATGAAGCCGAAGTCGCAGCCGTGGCAAAGGCTCCGGCGGTCGTGAAAGCTGAAATGGCTACGCGCCCGAAAGTCGAACGTCCGCGCGAATTGCTAGGCGCGACATGGCAGGTTCCGTTTGACGGACAAAACCTTTACGTCACGATCAACCACGACGGACTGCGCGTGCTGGAAGTTTTCGCCACCGGCGCGGGGCTTTCGGTTTCGGTCGGCTTGCTCGCTTCCAAGATGTTGCGCGGCGGTTTCGAACCCGAAGAAGTCGCCAACAGCTTGAGCAAAGTCATCGGCAATCATTCGGTGTGGTTCAACGAACGCCTTTGCACTTCGTCTGAACAGGTCGTCGCCGAATGCATTCGCCTGACCAAACGCCGCTTGGGCAACCAACCCGACTCGGCGCGGGCGTTGAAAGCGATGGCGCAAACTGCGGCCCCGACAACAGTGGCGCAAGCTGCTCCGGCGAAAGCTGCGCAAGGCAAGTTCGTCACGGTTTGCCCTGAATGCAGTTCGGAAAACATGTTGGTCGAATCAGGCTGTGTGCGCTGCGGCGATTGCGCCTGGAGCAAGTGCAGCTAAACAAATTTTGGTTTACCCTATACACAAACGCCGTGGTCATCATCAATGACCACGGCGTTTTGCTTTTCAACCAATCATCTTCTGTGCGGCGGCAATGGATTCTTCGACAGTCGTAACCGCGCCGTCTAATTGCAATTCATAAACCGCTTTGGTGATTTCGCCGATGCGCTTGCCTGGCAGCAAGCCCAGCGCCAACAAGTGACGACCGAGTAACAACGGTTCAGGCGCGCGTTCGGTCACACCCAACGCGCGCGCCCGTTCGATGAACCATTCTTCTGCCGTCGGCGGAAAGTTCCCTTCCCTGCCCAAGCAATCAGCGCGGGCTACGCGATAGAGCAAATCGGGTTCGACGCGCAACGCCAAGCGGCGAAAGTCTCCATCGGTGATTTCGTCTTTTTGTTTGTGCCATTCGTGCGGCACGGCGTGCAGTTCGACCAATGCCACGGCTTGCGCGCGCACATCGTAGCTATCAAACGTAAACACCTTTAACCGCGCCAACCAGTTTTCGGTCAACAGTACGCCCGCGTCTTCGTGTCCCGCAGCTTTCACCGCGCCATCTTCAACCATCGTTTTCGCAGGCTTGCCGAAATCGTGACACAGCGCGCCCAACATCACCGCCAGCTTTTTGGGATGCGACAAGTCATCCACCAGCTTGCGCGCTTCGTCTAAAACCATGCCGGTGTGAATGAACACGTCGCCTTCAGGGTGTTTGATTGGATTTTGCGGACAGCCAATCAACGCATGAATTTCAGGCCACAGCTTTTCGGTTACGCCCAAGCCGCGCGCCGCGTGCCATCCGACTGAAGGCCGCCGCGCTTGCAACAACCACTTTTCGACTTCGGCCCAAATGCGTTCGGCAGGCAGATCGTCCAACGCAATCGAACGGCAAAGCGCAATCGTCGCGGCATCAATCTCGAACTCAAACCGCGCGGCGAATTGCACGGCGCGCAGCACGCGCAGGCTGTCTTCGATAAAGGTACGCGAGTCAACCACGCGCAACACGCCACGTTGCAAGTCGGCGCGTCCGTCATAAGGATCGAGAAACTCGCCCGTCAGCGGATCGAACATAATCGCGTTGATCGTGAAATCGCGACGGCGCGCGGCTTCTTCAATCGTCATAAACGGATCGCCCATCACGACGAAGCCGCGATGCCCGCGTCCGACTTTCGACTCGCGGCGCGGCAGGCTGACATCAACTACGAAACGTTTGGGCTTGGCGTTCGCGTCATACAACCTGACTTTATAAACCGTGAAGGCTTCACCGACGGCATTCACTGCGCCGTGCTGATCGAGCAGCGCGCGCAAGGCTTCGGCAGCTAATCCGAAACATTCGATGTCGTAATCCACGCTGGCTGAAGCTCCGCCCGTGCGCACGTAATCGCGCACCCATCCGCCCACGAGCAACGCGCGTCCGCCCGCCGTTTTAACGGCTTCACATAGGTTGATAACTGCTGGCGAAATCATCAAAAACAGTATGCCAGTAATGAAGGATGCGTGCGAAATGATGAAGCCGACGCCGCGTTTACCGTATCGCAACCTGTCAGGTTGCGAAGCCTTCACTTTGCATACAACACACGCCCGCGCGAGACATTCGCAACCTGACAGGTTGCGATACAAACTCTTTTCGTGGTTTGTCTTTGCCCGACCCGCTTCAGTAAACTCCCGCTTCGTTTTCATCAACCCAATCATCAAGAGAGACGCATGAACAAAAGCAAATTTCTGCACGGCAAACGCATTGCGCCGACGCCGATCACCAAAGACACGACGTTGGTTCAGCTTATCGAGACTACGTTTCAGGCTTATAACGCGGCCCGTTTGCGCGAAGGCGCGCAGCTTTTCGCCGAACGCATGCTCGGCGACGACGTGACCGTAGGCCTCACGCTCACCGGCGCACTCACGCCTGCCGGACTCGGCATCTCGGCGATCATTCCGCTGATCGAAGCCGGGTTCGTAGACTGGATCATCTCGACCGGAGCCAATCTTTATCACGACACGCATTTCGGTTTGGGACTGGCGATGCATCGCGGCAACGCGCAAACCAGCGATGTGGTCTTGCGCGAAGAAGGCGTCGTGCGCATCTATGACATCTTCTTTGATTACGACGTGTTGCTTTCGACCGACTCGTTCTTCCGCGAAATCATTCGCGCCGAAGAGTTCCAACACGAAATGTCTACGGCGGAATTTCATTGGCTGTGCGGCAAATACATCGCCGAACGCGAGCGCGTGCTGGGCTTGAACAATCAATCCGTTTTGTCAGCCGCCTATCGTTGTGGCGTACCCGTTTACACCTCATCGCCTGGCGACAGTTCGATTGGCATGAACGTCGCTGCGCTCGAATTGCAAGGCGGCAAGATTCGCATCAATCCTTCGACGGACGTGAACGAAACCGCTGCCCTCGTGCTTTCCGCCAAACGTAGAGGCGGCAAATCCGGCATTTTTATCTGCGGCGGCGGCAGTCCGAAAAACTTCGCCTTGCAAACCGAACCGCAGATTCAGGAAGTTCTCGGCATCGAAGAAAAAGGCCACGACTTCTTTTTGCAGGTGACGGACGCCCGTCCTGACACCGGCGGGTTAAGCGGGGCGACTCCATCTGAGGCGGTCAGTTGGGGCAAGATAGACCCCGACCAATTGCCCGGCACGGTTGTTTGTTATGTAGATTCAACCATCGCCCTGCCGCTGATTACGGCGTATGCGATGGCGAAACGCGCGCCGCGTCCATTGAAACGGCTGTATGACAAACGCGGCGAGATGATGGATTTGCTCAAGAGCGAGTACGAAAAGTCAGAGCGGCGATAACGATTGAGCCTGTCATTGCGCCTGTGAAAGAATGCGACGGTAAACCGTTGGGAGGACGAAAAACTATGGTCGTCGAAACCATTCATCAAATTCCGCTAAATCAAACGCTGGCTGACACGCTGCGCACTTCGCGCAGCATTCTCGATTTGCCGGATGATTGGGATGACGAAGGCAGTCCGCGTTTTCGAGAAGCCACGTGGCAACGCGCGACGGAATTCGTCAAGCTGGCGGCGCTGGCTTTTCAGCAACGCTTCGGCGTCTGGATTGAACCGCCGCGCATCCTGCCCGGCCCTTCAGGCAGCATTGATTTGCACTGGCGCACGGCGGAGCGCGAGTTGCTGATCAACATCCCTGAACGTGCCGAAGAAGCGGCGGGCTATTATGGCAGCGGTGATGCGCAAGACGCCGTCAAAGGGAAGCTCAATACCGCATTGCCGAACGAATGGATATTGCTGTGGCTGACCCGATGACCTCTCAGACTCCGCCGGTCTGGGCAAAAGAACTGATTCCCGATGACGCGCTGCTGTTCATGCGGGTGCATAAAAACCAACTCGACGCGGACGGCGAACCGATTCCCGGCGCGTTCAGAAATCGCCCGCAATCAACCGATGGCATGTCTACGGATTGGGAAAAGTATTCGTCGCCGGAAGAATGCCGCAACCGCGCCAGAAGCCCGATTGACAATGCGGTAATTCAACTCAAGGTCGAAGACGTAAGGCAGATTCCCGAACAGATAGTTGAACACACGCCGATTTATCAACCTGACGCGGAACCTCTGAACATCAATCGCGCTCACACTGATGTTTACGGAGAGAAGGACGCCGAAGTACGGCTCAAGCTGATGCGCATTTATCGAATGACGATCCGGTTGGAAGAACCGGTTTAGGCATAGGACGGCGTTTTTCTTTGCGGCTCCGCCGCAGTGATGTGCGGAAAGGCTGTGCCTTTCCGAGAAGTGAGTTTTATTGATAGGGGCTACGCCCCGGAGGGTCAGTGATGTTTACCGTATCGAAAAACACGCAGGCGCTTTATCTCACGGCGGTCGCCAAAGACCGCTTACCGGTTTTTCAATCCGATGAAATCAAACAGATTACTTGCGCGGCAATAGATGGAGCGCGCAAGTCATGCGGCTTCCTGCTCTTTGCGTATGTGATAATGCCTGACCATTTGCATGTGATTACCGATAGCCCGCGCACGCCTTCTGAAGTCGTGCGGTTTATTAAAGGCCCAATAGGAGGGGTACGATAGGCCATCAGGTGATCGAGCATTTGAAAGAGAAGAATTACGAAAGCTCGCTGGCGAAGCTGCGACACGCTGAACAGAAGCGGAAGCATCGCTACTCGCTGTGGGAACACGACTCGAATACGTTTCAGATTTACAGCGAAAGCATAAAGCATGTTGATGCAGAAAGTGAACTACGTGCATTTGAATCCCGTACGCGCCGGATTGGTCGAACAGGCCAAAGATTATCGCTGGTCGAGCGCACAAAGCTGGCTGCGGTGTTCGTTGGAGGAGGAGCCGTTGACGGTTGATTACGATCAAATCGCTTGGCGAGCGACGTGAGGGGCGTAGCCCCCAAATCAAAGGGCTAACCTACCGGAAAGGCACAGCCCTTCCGCACATCACTGCGGCGGAGCCGCGAAGGCAGTACGACCTGACTAAAGTTGAAACTCGACTCTCAATAACTCGGTGTTGCGCTAAACCTGAAAAGAGTTTCGATTAAATTCCTGTGCGGCTCTGCCGCAGTGATGTGCTACAAGTCTCTGACTTGCCAAAGGGATGAAAGAGGCTTGCTAACTTGCCGAAAGAGCGAAAGACCAAATCTTTGCGCGGCTCTGCCGCAGTGATATGCCGCAAGTCTCTGACTTGCCGGAGAAATGGAAGAGATTTGCTGACTTGCCGAAGGAGCGAAAAACCAAAACCTTCTGCGCGGCTCCGCCGCAGTGGTGTGCGGCAAGTCTCTGACTTGCCGGAGGAATGAAAAAAATTTGTTGGCTTGCCGAAGAAGTGAGGAACCAAAACCTTCTGCGCGGCTCCGCCGCAGTGATGTGCGGCAAGTCTCTGACTTGCCGGAGGGCGAGTCTTGATCTCTGGGGGCTGCGCCCCAAGCGTCAGTGAGGTTGGTCGTATTGAAATACCCGCAAGCACTTTGCTGAAAGTGCTATTGGTTGGAAGCTGTTGTTTGATCTCCATCAGGTCGCTTGCCAAATGACGTGCGGGGCATAGCCCCCAAATCAAAGGGCTAACCTACCGGAAAGGCACAGCCTTTCCGCACATCACTGCGGCGGAGCCGCGAAGACAGTACCGTTACTTTTTTCAGGAAAGTGAAAAAAATATGATTAAACCAATTAACAAGATGTGGGAACAAGTAGAGGTTGCACGCAACGACTCAGACACGGCACTGTTTAACAGTTTAATGTATTTAGGTGAGATGTTCGTGAAGATTGCGGCGTCAGGCCTCGTGGCTGGAGTAGACGATGATCCCGAAAGACAACGGTATCGCTTAGTTCACGGCCTTGTCAGGGCAGACGGTATCGGTGATTGGGGGAAGACCATAAACGACGTTCTCACTGGCACTTCAGCGCAAAATCTTTTATTGCCAGTTAGAGATGAGCAAAGAGAATTAATTCAAAAATTAGGCAGCGGAACTTGGCAATATGAAGCCGTCTCCCACTTACATCTTTGCTTACAAAGGATTGACGATTTAATTGACCCATTGGTAATCAAGGTTCAGGCATTAAAGTGGTTTGAGTTTTTTGCAATGTTGCGAAATAAGACTCGCGGGCACGGAGCGGTTCAAATTAGCTCGTATGAGCATTTATGCCCAAACCTAGAAACCTCGCTTCGCGCGATTACGGGTAATTTCACGCTAATTCAGCGACCTTGGGCATATCTGCATCGAAACCTCTCAGGAAAATATCGGGTAATTAGCTTATCAAGTGAAATAAAAGAATTCGACCTTGTCAAAAATAACCAGCATCAGCTTAATCTTCTCAACGGAGTATATGTATGGTTTGGCAAACCCGTGCGAGTAGAACTCATCGAGTCGAATGTTGATTCGATAGATTTCTTCTTCCCAAACGGCAATTTTAAGGCTAAAAAATACGAAATGATCTCCTACATCACTGGTGACGTGAAAGAGGGAGATACGACACCTTATTTAGCCCCAACCGGTGAGCTTCCGCAGAGCGAGACTCAAGGTGAAACAGGCCTCGACATTCAAGGCAACTGTTTTGGCAACCTGCCTCCCAAGCCAGAGAAATATGTTAATAGACCTGAACTTGAGAAAGAGCTAAATACCATCATCACGAATGAAAGGCATCCTATGATCACTTTGGTAGGGCGAGGCGGCATCGGGAAAACTTCTTTAGCCTTACAAGTACTACATAATGTAACAAAGTGTGAAAGGATTGGGGCAATACTATGGTTTAGCTCCAGAGACGTTGATTTGCTCGTAGAAGGACCTAAGCTTGTCAAAGCGAATGTTCTAAACCAAGCTGATATTGCAAAAGAGTTTTCTGTTTTAATGCAGCCTGATGGGTATAAGGCTAAGACATTTGACGCCTTAGACTACCTTGCGCATGCACTTCAAAAAAGCCCTCTTGGAGACCCGCTACTTTTTGTTTTTGATAACTTTGAGACTGTTTCCAATCCCGTTGATCTGTATTCTTGGGTTGATACCTATATTCGACTTCCAAATAAAGTTCTAATCACAACTCGCTTAAGAGATTTCAAGGGAGATTATCCTGTTGAAGTTCAAGGAATGAATGAATATGAAGCCGAAGAACTAATCGTTTCAACAGCAAAAGAATGGGGCGTTTCAAACCTACTCACTGCGGATTATAAAAAAGAACTCTTTCATGAATCCGATGGTCACCCTTATGTAATAAAAATACTTCTCGGTGATGTAGCTAAGGCAAATAAGCTAGTAAAAATTGAAAAGATTGTCGCTGATCGAGAAGGACTATTAAGCACGCTCTTTGAGAGAACGTTTGCAAATCTTTCACCGGCAGCAAAAAGAGTGTTTTTGACCTTAAGCAATTGGCGGTCAGTTGTGCCACAAATGGCTATTGAGGCCGTACTATTAAGACCAGATAACGAGAAGATGGACGTGGCACTAGCGATAGAAGAACTTGTCCGAAGCTCTTTCATTGAAATTACCTATTCTAATGACGAGCAGGCTTTCATTAATGCCCCTCTTGTTGCTTCAATTTTTGGTAAAAATAAATTAGCTGTTAGCCCGATGAGAAGCGCCATAGAGGCTGATACAAACTTACTGCATGCTTTTGGTGCCTCTCAAAAATCAGACATTAAACGAGGCGTTCAACCCCGCGTAGAGCGTATGTTTAAGCAAGTCGCCGGGGCAATTAATCGAGGAAGTGAAAAGTTAGAAGACCGTTTACCAATGATAGAATTCATTGCGAGTAAATACCCACCAACCTGGCTGCTACTTTCAAGGTTGTATGAAGAGTCTGCGTTTTATGTGGATGAACCTAAAGCTAAAGAAGCGTTGAGAAGGTGCCTTGAAGCTACAGCTATAGATACGGAGCATTATGCTGAAGAGCGCAAAATTGCTTGGCAACAACTCGTGCGACTTTGCGAGAAAACGAATGACGTTGTCGGCGAAATACATTCACGCTTGGAGTTGTGTAAACTAATTGGCACTACATACTGGGAAATAAGTTTTGCAGCTAACAAGGCCAATTCATCATTATCAATGTCAGTGAATAATTGGGATTACGAAGAGCGACAAGTGCTTGCTAAAGAGTTCATTGCGTTAATGCAACGGGGGATAGGCGAGGCAGACGCTACCGATTATGCCAGACTTGCATGGCTGTGCTTGTATGCTCGCGATACTGATTCAGCTATTCGCTATACGCAATTAGGGCTATATAAAGATTCGAGCAATTACCACTGCCTTAACCTTGCGAGCAGGTTAAACATAATAGATGCGGAATAATTCTTTTAATTGCTACTGCCTACCATGACTTATCAAAAAAAAACTCAATCAATGCTTAAAGAAATCCTCGCCCAACGCATCGTCATCATTGACGGAGCGATGGGCACGATGATTCAGCGTCACAAGCTGGAAGAAGCCGATTATCGCGGCGCGCAGTTTGCGAACTGGCATCGTGATCTGAAAAACAACAACGATCTGCTTTCGATTACGCAGCCCGATATTATCGAAGGCATCCATCGCCAATATCTCGAAGCGGGCGCTGAGATCATCGAGACGAATACGTTCAACTCGCAAAGCGTCACGCTGGATGATTTTGGCATGGAGCATATGGCGTATGAGTTAAACGTAGCTTCGGCGCAAGCGGCGCGGCGTGCGGTAGACAGCTTCCTTGCGGAAAATCCTGACCGCGTAGCCTTCGTCGCGGGCGCGTTGGGGCCAACGACGAAATCGGCTTCGTTCTCGCCCGACGTGAATAATCCGGCAGCGCGCAATGTGACTTACGCGCAATTAGTCGAGAGCTATTACGAACAGGCGAAAGGCTTAGTGGACGGCGGCTCTGACCTGCTAATTGTCGAGACGGTTTTCGATTCGTTGAATTCAAGAGCTGCGCTATTTGCCGTGCAAAAATATCTGGACGATACGCAACAGACGATGCCGTTGATGTTGTCGTTCACCATCGTTGACGCCAGCGGACGCACGATGAGCGGCCAAACCGTCGAAGCCTATTTGCGCGCCACTGAGAACGCACCCATCCTGAGCATCGGCATTAACTGCGCGTTGGGGCCGGTCGAGATGCGCTCTTATATCGAAGAACTCTCAAGCCTCGCGCCGATCTATGTCAGCGCCTATCCTAACGCAGGTTTGCCGAATCCGTTGTTGCCGACGGGCTTTCCTGAAACGCCCGAAACGCTTGCGCCGCAACTGGCCGAGTGGGCGGCGAACGGCTGGCTCAATTTCGTAGGCGGCTGTTGCGGCACTACGCCCGATCACATTCGTGAGATTGCCAAAGCGGTGAAAGGCTGCGCGCCGCGCGTGCCGCCTGAGCGTTCGCCTTATCTGTGTTTGAGCGGACTCGAAGCCCTGACCATTCGGCCTGAGACCAATTTCGTCAACATCGGCGAGCGCACCAACGTGACGGGTTCGCCGCGTTTTTCGAAGCTGATTTTGGAGGGCGATTACGAAACGGCCTTGAGCGTCGCGCGCCAGCAAGTCGAAAACGGCGCGCAATTAATTGACGTGAACATGGACGAAGGCATGCTCGACAGCGAAGCCGCGATGGTGAAGTTTCTCAACCTGATCGCCACTGAACCCGAAATCGCGCGCGTGCC
>JAYSVR010000542.1:0-10929 GCA_043718445.1 Acidobacteriota bacterium
GGCGGGACTACATGCTCTAAGGAGAAGATTCAGGAAGTGGCGAATGCGTTGATTCAACCTCTGTTTTATCTGTTGGCATTATTCTTCTGGCACAGCGCCGGAATGCCGCTGCTCGAGGAAATTCCAGCCTCGCGCAGCGGCATTACTTTTGTGCATCACAACGCGCTCTCGCCGACGCGCTACCTGCCCGAATCCATGGGGCCAGGCGTGGCGATCTTCGATTTCGACAATGACGGCTGGATGGATTTGTACTTTCCGAACAGCGGCGCGTGCGATTTTTTTCAGCCCCAAGAAAAGCTGCGCAACGCGCTCTATCGCAACAATCACGACGGCACGTTCACCGACGTGACTGAAAAAGCAGGCGTAGCGGGGCGCGATTTCGGACTGGGCGCGGCGGCGGCAGATTACGACGGCGATGGCCGGGTAGATTTGCTCGTGACGAATTACGGCGTGAATGTTTTGTATCGCAACAACGGCAATGGCACGTTCAGTGATGTCACGAAAAAAGCCGGGCTGGAAGCATCGGGCTTATGGACGGCGGCGGTCTGGTTTGATTACGACGGCAACGGCACACTTGATTTGTTCGTCGGTCACTTCGCCAAATTCAATCAAACGCTCGAACGCAAATGTGAACAAAACGGCGTGCGGCATTACTGCCATCCGGTCGTCTACGATCCGTGGCCGAGCCGCCTTTATCGCAACAATGGCGACGGCACGTTCGCCGATGTCAGCGCCGCTTCCGGCATCGGCAAACATGCGGGCAAAACCTTTGGCGCAGTCGCCACCGACATTAACAACGACGGCTGGCTCGACCTGTTTGTCGCCAACGATTCCGAGCCGAACTTTTTGTTTGTCAATCAAGGCGACGGGCAACGCGAGGGGCAACGCGACGGCACGTTTCAGGAAATTGGCTTTGCGGCTGATGTCGCTTATAACCCCGACGGCGCAGCGCGTTCGGGCATGGGCGTAGACGCGACGGATTACGACGGCGACGGGCGCGAAGACCTGTTCGTCGCCAATTTCAATCACGAACGTTTTTCGCTCTATCGCAATCGCGGCGATCTTTCGTTCAGCGATGAAGCAGGCCCGACCGGCATCGGCGCGGCGACGCGGCTTTACAGCGGCTGGGGACTGCGCTTTTTCGATTTCGACCTGGACGGCGATCAGGATTTGATCGTATGCAACGGCCACCCCGACGACATGATCGAAGCAATCAATACGACGCTGACGCATAAAGAACCGATTCTGCTTTTTGAAAAGCGCGGACGCGATTTCGTCAACCTCGGCGCAGCGGCAGGCACGGCCTTCACGCGCAACTACCCGGCGCGCGGCCTCGCGGTCGGCGATTTAAATAACGACGGCGCACCTGATGTCGTCATCGCCAACAACGGCGCGGCTCCGCTGTTGTTGCGCAACCGCAGCGGCGCGGGCCATCACTGGCTTGGGCTGAATTTGCGCGGGCTGGCAACCGGTGCGCGTCTCAGGTGGTCAGCGGGTGGCATTCGTCGCAGCCGTTTGAAAACCGCAGGCGGCAGCTATCTCTCGTCACACGATCCGCGCGAACTGCTGGGCTGCGGAGCGGCGAAAAAAATTGACTGGCTGGAAGTGCGCTGGCCGGGAAAGTCAGGCCGCGTGGATCGTTTCGAGAATCTGGCGGCAGACCGATATTACAGCCTGAAAGCGGGAGGTAAGCTCGAATGACTTCCATGCTTGCGCTGTCGTTTTGCGTTGTGGCTTTCAATTGGGCGCAGCCGCTTTCGTTCTTCGCTCAGGCAGTTAGCGTGTACGGCAAAGGCACTGTGGGGCAGGTTGGGAACCTGCCCCACACCTCCGTCGAACGCTTTCCCGTATACCCAAGTGAAAACCGATCTAATTGCTTCAGTTCGTTTGCTCAAGCGTTCGCGGCGCAACAGACAGATGAACAAGCCGCTGAGCAGGTTTATCAAAAAGCCAACGCGTTGTTTCAGCAACAACAGCTTGAGCAATCGTTGGCGGCAGTCGAACAATCGCTCAAACTCAGTCCGAAATTCGCGCCTGCGCTCACACTCAAAGCGCGACTGGCGCTGGCTGCCGAACGCTATGACGTAGCCATCGCCTGTCTGACGCGCGTCGTCGAGATCGAACCGGAAAACGCGGCGGCGCATTTCCTGCTCGGTTTTAGCCGTTACGTCGAGAATGATTTCAAACACGCGCTGCCCGCGCTCGAACGTGCGCGGCAATTGCACGCCACCGACGCGCGCACGCATTTTTATCTCGCGCTGACTTATGAAGCGCTGGGGGGAACGGATGAAGCCATCGCCGGATACGAACAATCTTTGAAGCTGGAAAAGAGTGGCGACGCAATGGCCGACACGCTGGTGGCGTATGCGCGTTTGCTTTTCACGCTGGCCAAATTCACCGAGAGCGAAAAGCTAATTGATCGCGCCCTGCTTGCCGAAGCGGGTTCGCGCGATGCGCAGTACGAAAAAGGCCGCCTGTTGTTTGAGCGGCAGGCTTACGCCGAAGCTGTCAAATACGGTTTGCGCGCGCTGGAATTGTCAGGCGTAGGTACGACCGAACGGCAGATACATTTTTTGCTGGCGAAGGCTTTCGCCAAAACAGGTCAAAAGGAACTGGCGGCAGAACATCTGGCGAAGTTCCGCGCTGCGCCCCCGCCGCTGCGACGTTGATTGTTACTTAGTAGCGAATTTATTCGCTCTGTCAGGCAGCGAATGAATTCGCTGCTACGTGTTTCTATATGAAGCTCGTCCACCTGCTAAAAATCGTCTTGCTCGCTGGCGTGCTGCTGGCGGTGTGTCTGGCGGGGCAATTCAGCGCGGCGCGTGTGAGGCAATCGGACGAACCGGCAAGTTATGTCGGCAACGAAGCCTGTGCCAAATGCCACGCTGAAATCGCGCGCCGCTACGCGCAAACGCCGATGGCAAACAGCAGCGGCGTAGCCACGAATGACACGGCCACAGGCGAGTTCTTTCATCAAGCATCCGGCGTGCGTTATCGCATCAGCAAAGAGCCTGGCAAAGATAAAGATGCGGTGTGGTTGAGCTATGACCGCAAAGGCGACGCGCCGTTGCAAGGGCGGCGACAGTTGCACTACTTCATTGGCTCGAATGCCGCCGGACGCAGCTTCCTGTTTGCGCTTGACCGTTTTCTCTTTCAAGCGCCCGTGACGTGGTACGCGACGGCGAAGAAGTGGGACGCTTCCCCAGGTTATGAAGCAGACCGCGAGTTGCGGTTCAATCGTCCGGTGGATGCCAATTGTCTTTACTGTCACGCCTCACAGACGCAGCCGATTTATGGCGCGCTGAATCGTTATGCCGAGCCGCCTTTCAAACAGAACGGCATCAGTTGCGAACGCTGTCACGGCCCGGCTTCGTTGCACGTCGCAGGGAAAGCACGGCTGGTGAATCCGGCCAAGCTGGATGCGGGGCGGCGCGATTCCGTTTGTGCGCAATGCCATCTGTCCGGCGTAGCGCGGGTCGAACTGCCGCGCCGCCGCCTCGCGTTTTATCGTCCGGGCGAACGGCTCTCTGATTACGTTTCCTATTTCGTAACGGAGCAGCAAAGTGAAGCCGGACTCAAAGTGAACAGCCACGTCGAAAAACTGGCACGAAGCATGTGTGCTCAAAAAGCGGGCGAGCGGATGTCATGCATCAGTTGTCACGATCCGCACAGCGTGCCTGAACCACGGGAACGCGCAGCATACTTTCGCGTGAAATGTTTGACGTGCCATCAAGCTGAGGCATTGCCCGCCAACGAACGACACCACGCGCAGGCCGATTGCATCCGTTGTCATATGCCGAAAACCGGAACCACCGATGGCGGGCATGGCGTGATGACCGATCACAGCATTCAAAGAGGGCAACGAGTGCGGCATACGTCACAGATGGCGGTTGAGCGTCGCCTGATCGCCTTCGCGGGTTTCAGTTCGGACGCGCGCAGTCTGGGGTTGGCGTATGCGGAACTCGCGGCGCTCAACGGCGATAAATTTGCTCACAACGAAGCGCGCCGTCTGTTGCAGGAAGCGTTGCCAGCGCACGCGACGGACGCGGAGTTGCTGACCCGTCTCGCTTTTATTTTTCAAGCTGACGGTGATACGGAGCGCGCGCTCACGTTGTATGAAACCGCCTTGCGTACCGAGCCTGAGCGCGTGCCGCAATGCGTCATTGCGGCGGTCAACGCGGGCAGCCTGCACGCGGCGCGCGGCGACCTCAAACGCGCGGCAGCCCTGTGGCAGGACGCGCTCACCCGCAATCCTGGATTGCGTGAAGCGGCGCTCAATCTGGCGGCAAGCTGGCGCGCGCAAGGCGAATCAAGCCAGGCCGAAGAGATCATTCGGCAACTATTGCGCTTTGATCCAGACGCGCGGAACGGTCAATACAAATTGCGCAAGACAAAATAAGGAGCATCTCGTGAACAAACGTTTCATCTCGCTGCTGGTGGCACTGACCATCATTTTATGTAATTCGGCTGTCGGTTTCGCACAAGACAAGCAAGCCGAAGTCCAAAAAATCGAAACTGTTTCAAAGCGCGGCCCCTTTCAACCCAACTGGAAGTCGCTCGAAAATTACCAAGTTCCCGCGTGGTATCAAGACGCCAAGTTCGGCATCTTCATTCACTGGGGCCTTTATTCCGTTCCGAGTTTTGGCAACGAGTGGTATCCGCGCCGGATGTATGGCGTCAACGCCGATGACATTCGCTTCACGACGCGCGGCGCTATGTTGTATGCGATGGCGCTGGATTGGCCTGCGAGTAAGACCCTGACGATCAAGTCGTAGCCGACGGGTTTGGCGCACCACGGCAGATTCAATTTGGGTTGAAGCTGGTGTTTTGATTCTTTTGGTGGGAAAGGCTCGTAACCTGTCCCACTGGTTTGGTAAACGCAATTCAGTGGGACAGGTTACGAACCTTTCCCACCTAACAACAAAGATGGAGCATCCCTTTTCATGACTTGGCAGCAAAATTACGACCCCTTCGGCAACTGGATTCTTTCGACAGTCATTGCTGCGTTGCCAGTAGTGACGCTGTTTTTTGTGTTGGTCGTGCTGAGAAAGCGCGTCTGGGTTTCAGCCTTGAGCGGAATGCTGATGGCCGTGGTGCTGGCGTTGCTGGTGTTCAAGATGCCTGCGGTGTTGATCGTGGCAGCCGCCGGACACGGGATGATTTATGCGGTGTTGCGCATCTCGTGGATCATCGTCGCTTCGATCTTTCTCTATCACATCGCCGTCGAAACCGGGCAGTTTCAGGTGATGAAAGATTCGATTGCCGGACTGTCGTCAGACAAGCGGCTGCAACTCGTACTCATCGCGTTTTGTTTCGGCGCGTTTCTCGAAGGCACGGGCGGCGGCGGCGCTCCCGTCGCCATTGCCGGAGCATTTCTGATCGGCCTCGGCTTCCCACCCTTTCAAGCGGCGGTGTTGTGTTTGATTGCGAATACCGCGCCGGTTGCGTGGGGCGGCGTAGGCAATCCGATTCGTACGTTGGCGGGTGTGACGGGTTTGTCAGAAACCGCTTTCAGCGCAATGACCGGACGCATCTTGCCGCCGTTGTCATTGATTCTGCCTTTCTGGTTGGTGCGCAGCATGGTCGGCTGGCGCGAAACGTTTCAGGTGTGGCCGGCGTTGCTGGTCAGCGGCGCTTCGTTCGCAGGCATGCAATTTTATTGGTCGAACTATCAAGACGTAGGGCTGGTTGACGTAACCGCTTCGATCTTTTCACTGTTGGTGATGGTCGTGTTTTTGAAATTCTGGAAGCCCGCCGTGGTCATTCCTGTCAGCGGCGAACTGGCGAAAACGATTCCGCATCATTCGCTGGGCGAAGTGCTGAAAGGCTGGTCGCCGTTCATCCTCGCTTCGATTTTGATTTTCGTGACGGGCTTGCCTGCCGTGAGCAAGTATCTGAATTTCAATTCGCTGAAAACGCCGATGCCGATGTTGCACAACGCCGTCTTGAAGATGCCGCCCGTCGCGCCGCAACCGCTGCCCGAAGACGCGACGGTCAATTTGAATTTCATCAGCCTTCCCGGCACGGCTGTTTTCATTGGCGGCATCCTTGCTGCCTTGCTCGCGGGTTTATCGTTCCGTCGCACAATGCAACTATTCAAAGCGACCGTCGTCGAATTGATCCCTTCGTTTTTGGCGATCAGTTTCATGGTCGGGCTCGCGTTTATCACACGCTATTCAGGGATGGATACTGTACTGGGTTTGAGCATGACCGGCACCGGAATGCTCTATCCGTTTTTCGGTACGTTGCTGGGCTGGATTGGCGTAGCTCTCACCGGCACAGATGCAGGCTCAAACGCGCTGTTTGGCAACCTGCAAAAAGTGACGGCGGAACAACTGGGCTTGAGTCCGATCTTGATGGGCGCGGCCAACTCAGCAGGTGGCGTGATGGGCAAGATGATTGATGCGCAATCCATCGTGGTGTCGAGCGCGGCTACGCAACAACACGGCAACGAAGCTGCGATTTTCAAAGCGGTGTTCTGGCACAGTTTGGTGCTGGCCTGTCTGGTCGGTTTCATCGTGATGTTTTATGCGTATGTCGCACCCTGGCTGATTGTGAAGTGAAAGACTTTTGCAATAAAACTACCGCAACATTTGGAGGAAAACTTGAAAGCTGCTTTTTATGAAGGTAACGAAAGCATTCGCATCGGCGAATGTGAGCCGGTCGCACCGAGTGCGGGCGAAGTGCAAATCCGCGTTTCGCATTGCGGCATTTGCGGAACCGACTTGCATCTCTTTCATGGTGCGATGGATCACCGTGTCACTAAACCCGCCATCATCGGGCACGAAATGTCGGGCACGATTGAATCGGTTGGCGATGGCGTCACGGGCTGGACGGCGGGTGACCGCGTGACGGTGCGTCCGCTGGATTCGTGCAGCGCTTGTCCGGCTTGTGAGGCGGGCAATTCGCACATTTGCATGAAGCTCAAATTCATCGGCATTGATCGCCCCGGCGCGATGCAAAAACTGTGGACGGTTCCCGCCGCTACGTTGCATCGTTTGCCCGATTCGCTTTCGCTCAAAGAGGGCGCGTTGATCGAGCCCATCGCGGTCGCCTGTCACGACGTACGTTTGGGCGAAGTCAAAGCGGGTGAATACGCCGTCGTGCTGGGCGGCGGCCCCATTGGCGCGTTGATCGCGCTGGTAGCCAAACACAAAGGCGCGCGCGTGCTGGTGTCAGAGATGAATCCGTTTCGCATTCAGATGCTGCAAGGCTTCGGCATCGAAGTCGTCAATCCAACTGAGACCGATCTTGTCGCGCACGTCGAAGCAAACACCGGCGGCGCGGGCGCGGATGTCGTGTTTGAAGTCACCAGTTCAAAAGCGGGCGCAGAGATGATGACCAAGCTGCCGCGCGTACGCGGGCGCATCGTCGTCGTAGCGATTTTCAGCAAACCGATTGAGATAGACCTGTTCAAATTTTTCTGGCGCGAGCTGCGGCTTTGCGGCGCAAGGGTCTATGAAGCGCAGGATTTTGAAGATGCTATCGAACTCGCCGCATCAGGCGCGTTGCCGCTCGACAAACTCATCACCAATGTGGCTCCGCTCGACCAACTTGAATGGGGCATTCGTCAACTAGAGAAAGGCGGCGAAGTGATGAAGGTTTTGATTGAGTGTTAGGCCGCTATACGCATGGAGATCCACAAACCAGTTTGGAGACTGAAGCGAGCATGTCCGTGCTGCGGGCAGGGCAGCAGCTTGGCGTTTTCCACGTGCCCGGCTTGTGGTCACGTTCTTTTGGTGTGCGATGAGGTCGGCTCGGTTTTCCAAGACAGCCGCGCGCTGTCTTCACCGATTGGGACAGTTGATGACGCAGCCACGGTTTGTCCCGGTTGTCGCTGCGTTAAAGTCAGCGGATTTCGCGATTCGGCATCCGAGGAGGTTCAGCAGTTGGGATTTCAGCCAGGTGAGTATGAGTAGCACACAATGGCCTAACTTGGGTCGGTTAGTACGAAACTATTGAGGAGAAATACATTTTGGCAATTTTAGATTTATTCAAACTCGACGGAAAAACCGCATTGGTCACAGGCTGCAAGCGCGGCATTGGCAAAGCGATGGCGATTGCGCTCGCCGAAGCAGGAGCCGACATTATCGGCGTCAGTCAAACGCTTGAACCAACCGGCAGTGACGTAGAAAAAGAAATCATCGCGCGCGGACGCAAGTTCAAAGGCTACACCTGCGATCTGGCTGATCGCGCGGCAGTGTATGCGTTTATCAAACAGGTCAAGGCCGACTTCCCGGTGATTGAAATTTTGGTCAACAACGCGGGTACGATTTTGCGCGCTCCGGCGGCAGAACATTCCGATGAGTATTGGGACAAGGTCATCGAAGTGAATCTCAATTCGCAATTCGTACTCGCACGCGAACTCGGCAAAGAGATGGTCGCGCGCGGCAGCGGCAAAGTGATTTTTACGGCTTCGCTGTTGACCTTTCAGGGCGGCATCACCGTGCCCGGTTACGCGGCGAGCAAAGGCGCAGTGGGGCAACTGACGATGGCGCTGTCGAACGAATGGGCAGGCCAGGGAGTGCAAGTCAACGCCATCGCGCCGGGTTACATTGCGACCGACAACACGGCAGCGTTGCAGGCTGATGCGACGCGCAACACGGCGATTCTCGCGCGCATTCCCGCCGGACGTTGGGGCAATCCTGATGATCTTGCTGGAGCAACAGTCTTTCTCGCTTCGGCGGCTTCTAATTACGTCAACGGCACGATACTGACCGTAGACGGCGGATGGATGGGGCGCTGAGTCGCCAACCCCAGTTGAGCAATCAAGTTGAGCAATCAAGATGAAGCAAACCAACTTGCGCGGCGCATTGATCGGGGCGGGATTTTTTGCGGGCTTTCAAGCCGAAGCCTGGCAGCGCATTCCGGCTGTCGAAATCGTCGCAGTCGTAGACCCGATGATGGGACGTGCGCAAGCCTTTGCGGCGCGCTATGGCATCGCACGCGTATACGCTAACGCGAAAGACTTGTTCGCCCGCGAGTCGTTGCAATTCGTAGACATTGTCACTCGCCCTGATTCGCATCTGGCATTGACTGAACTGGCGGCGGCGCAAGGCATTCAAGTTATTTGTCAGAAGCCGATGGCTCCCACGTGGGATGAGTGTGTAGCGATGGTCGAGCGTTGCCGTCACTCGAACGTGCGATTGCTGATTCATGAAAACTGGCGCTGGCAGCCGTGGTATCGGGAAGTAAAACGGTTGATCGCGGCGGGCGTATTCGGGCGCGTCTATCACTTGGCTTTTTGCATGCGCAACGGCGACGGACGCGGCGAGAACCCTTACACCGTGCAGCCTTACTTTCGTGCGATGCCGCAGTTGTTGATTTACGAAACGCTTATTCACTTTCTCGACACGTTTCGTTTTTTGGCGGGCGACATCGAAACCGTATTTTGCCAGACGCGCCGCGTGAACAAGTTAATCGCGGGCGAAGATTATGCGGTCACTCAATTAGGCTTTGCGGGCGGCGCACACGGCTTGATTGACGCCAACCGCATTGCCGGAGCGATGCCGCCCGAAGTCGCGTTTGGTGTATTCACGCTCGAAGGCGAACGCGCCGCGTTGCGTATGACACCGCAAGGCGAATTGTTTATCCGTGAATATGGCAAAGCGGAAGTGCTGCACGTTTATGACAAACCGGAAAGCGGATACAAAGGCGAAAGCGTTTATGCCGCGCAACAGCATTACGCCGCGTGTTTGCGCGACGGTACGCCGTGCGAAACCGAAGGTGATGAATACCTGAAAAGCGTGCGGGCGATGTTCGCCTGTTATGAATCGGCTAAGAGCGGAAGAATGATTACGTTATGAGCTTACCAACTTTTTCTATCGCTGTTTTACCGGGTGACGGCATTGGCCCTGAAGTCACAGCCGCTGGCGTTGCAGTCTTACGCGCCGTTGAAGCGAAACTTGCTTGCGTGAAATTTGAATTGCATGAATATTCAGTCGGCGCGGGTGAATACCTGAAAAGCGGCGACCCGCTGCCAGCAAATACTTTCGAGGCGATCAAACAGCACGATGCGATTTTGCTGGGCGCGATGGGCTTGCCGAGCGTACGTTATCCCGATGGCACTGAGATGACGCCGCAAATTGATTTGCGCGAACGGCTCGATCTTTATTGCGGTTTGCGTCCCGTAAGGCTTTATCACGCCGAAGACACACCATTGAAAAATCGCGGCGCGGGCGAAATTGATTTGTTGATCGTACGCGAAAGCACCGAGGGCTTGTTCTCTTCGCGGTTGAATAAAATCGCGGCGGGCGCTGACAGGGCGACTGATACGATGAAGATTACGCGCCATACTTCGGAACGATTGTTTCGCGCGGCGTTTCGGGAAGCGCGCAAGCGGCGCAGCTTGGTGTCGCTGATTGACAAGGCGAACGTGTTGCCTTCGATGGCATATTTTCGCGGAATCTTTGACGAGATAAGACTTGAGTTTCCCGACGTGCGAACGGAGCGCGTTTATGTTGACGCCGCCGCTTTGTATCTCGTTCAGCAGCCGCAGCGCTTCGATGTGATGGTGACTGAAAATATGTTCGGCGACATTCTTTCCGATCTGACCGGCGGTTTGGTCGGAGGCATGGGAATGGCTCCGTCGGCAGACATTGGCGATACGCACGCGGTCTTTCAGCCTTCGCATGGTTCCGCGCCAGACATTGCGGGACAGGGAATTGCGAATCCAGTGGCTACGATTTTATCGGTGGCGATGATGCTGGACTGGTTCGATAACACAGAAACCAAACGCGGCGCAGCGCTGATTTATCAAGCGGTTGAACAAGTGTTTCGTTCGCCCGAAAATCGCACGCGCGACCTGGGCGGTAAGCTCTCGACGACAGCGATGAGCGATTTGATTATTCAAGAATTGAGCTAAGAGCCTGATTTGAATTTGGAGATTTGCCGCTATTTGATTGGGCTTTCGCCACAAAGAAGCACATA
>JAYSVR010000543.1:0-10926 GCA_043718445.1 Acidobacteriota bacterium
GTAGGGCAGGTTGAGAACCTACCCTACAAACTTTTACTGCGAATGATTGACGGGGAGTGAAATCAAAAACGTAGTGCCTTCGCCAGGCTGGCTACGGGCGGTGATCGTGCCGCCATGCCGCTCGACGACTTTGCGACAGATCGCCAGCCCCATGCCTGTGCCTTCATATTCGTTCTTTCCGTGCAATCTTTGAAAGGGCGTAAAAATTCGATCAAGATATTTTTCGTCAAAGCCGATGCCGTTATCAGCCACCGTGATTTCACACATAGGCGACACGACTGGCGCGTCATCTTCAGTTGCGGGCGGATCAGAAGCCTCAACAGTAATGACAGGCGGTACGCCGGAGCGATGAAATTTCAGCGCATTGCCGATCAGGTTTTGCAACAACTGATGCATTTGCAAGGCATCGGCTTCGATGGTCGGCAATGCGCCGACGGTGATTTGTCCGCCGGTTTGACGGATGCGCGTTTCGAGATCGTTCAGCGCTTCTTGCGTAATCTGGTTTAAGTCAACGGGCGCGAAAGGCTGTGCTTTGGTGGTGACGCGCGAATAAGCCAGCAGGTCTTTGATGAGTCTATCCATGCGCCGCGAAGCGTTTTGCATGCGCTGGATAAAGTCGCAGCCTTCGTCGCCCAAAACGCTGCCGTAATCTTGCTTCAGCAAATCGCCGAAGGCCTGAATTTTGCGCAGCGGTTCCTGCAAATCGTGCGAAGCGACAAAGGCGAAATCCTGCAATTCGCGGTTGCTGCGCGTCAGTTCCTGATTCGTCAGCTTCAGTTGCGCGGTGCGTTCTTCGACGCGGGTTTCCAATCGCGCATTTGCCTCTTCCAGATTCATTTTGTTTTGCGCGATGGTTTCGAGTTCGCGGCGGCTCAGGGTATAGGCAATGCCGATGACGGCGGCGGTCAACAGCGTGCCGAGCATCAGCGTGAACAAAGCGCGTTGCATCAGCGCATCCCGCTCGGCGATGCGCGTTTGCCGAAGCGCGACCTGCTGCTGTTCGAGGCCGGCGAGCAACGCGCGAATCTGATCCATCAAATTCTTGCCGCTGCGGGATAAAATGGCGGTACGCACCGCTTCCACATGGCCGTCTTCAGCCAGTTTGATCCTTGCTTGCAAGTCAGCCAATTTGGCTGTCACCAATGGTTCGAGTTGTGTGTGCAAAGCGCGGCTGGTGGCATCGTCGGTCAGCATTGTCGCCAATTTGTTTAATTGTGGCATCGTCGCCTGTTCACCTTGATAATAGGGTTCCAGGTATTCTTTCTCATAAGTGATGAGGTAACCGCGCTGGCCCGTCTCTGCATCCAGCAGCGCCTCTAACAGTTGTGTCGTCCCTAAAATCGTTTCGTGTGTTTGCGTCACCGCATGCGTAGCTCGCGCCAGTTGCTGCTGCGCGTTATAAGCCACTAGCGCATTCGCCAGCACTACGACCAGTACTAACAGAAACCCCAGATTGAGCCGCCTTTGTGTCCACATAGTTGGGTGATTTTTCGAGTCGCTTACTTTGACGATGAATCTTTTTCCTTAAACCTGTGTTGGCAATGCTTGCACGGATAAAACTGCCCGGCGGCTTTTTTCAGATAGACGCCGCGTTTGCGACAATGCGGGCAGGTTTTCGTCAGCTTTTGCATTGAAGCGCTGACCATCGCAACCCAAAGCGGATTTACCATCTCATTTATACCTCGCCTAGTACACCGGAAACTAAGTTTCTCGTGTAATAAGGCCTAGCAAAAGTGAATCCAGAGCAGACAGTAATGTCCCATTTTTCGGCGCAGCAGCTTTCTGTTGGCAGGTAAAGGAACGACTTGGGAGGCTGACGATCTGAGCCTTTACTGAAGTTCCAGCAAGTTTCAGACCAATGCTGTTGCATGGTGTAAGTTAAAAAAAGAAGGTTTTTTGAAGGCCTTAAAAAAAATAGCTACTCACAATCAAGAATGACCAAAGCGTAGTCTAAGGATACGGATATGTACTAATTATGCCTACGCCGTATGTTAAATGAACAGTGCGATAAAATGTTTTATTCAATCCATAATATATAAAGGCCAAGATTATCCTTACAAACTAAACATTTCAGCGCCAGCAATGGCAGCCGCATCGTCTTTTTTTTAGTTATTCGCATGGTTGGTTCGCGCTACGGATCAAGCGGAATAGGAATTGCTCTGACATCTTCAGATAATTGATGAGATAGCTCAGGTTGCTCAAGTTAGTTGAATTGCCTAACCCCGCAGGCAATCAGCACTTCTTGCTGTAGTAGCCGCTTAAAATAAGGAACCATTACGCACATTGAAAATAATCGAAACAGAAGAAACAAAAAGTAATGGAAACAGCAGCACAGGCAAAAGTCTCGCCGGATGCCGCATCGCTTGAGGGCCAAGAGCAAGACCGCATCGGTCTCGTGCTGGCGTGTTTTTCAATTCTTCCGGCAGAGATGAAATAGATTTGGTCAAGCTCGCGTTAGAAACAAGCCAAGTGGGAATTTTGGCTTGTTTCTAACGCGGGTGTTGAGGCCACCAAAGTCAGATACTTTTCGGGGGGACGTATCTGGCTTAGGTGGCCTTTTACCGTTTTATGAACTTTCAATGGGGTGCATATTGGGACTTCGCCGTAGGTCGCCACGTGCTGAGGCTGCCTGCATCTGATAACGAATCCCAGCAGCACTCGAACAGATCGAAGCAACGTTAAAGAAGCTAAGAGAAAATAACTGAACAAGCGGAAATAATCGGGTTGGTACTCAGTTCTTTTTCGCCTGTTCAGTTATTTCTGTTTGTACTCGGTCTCCCTTAATTTTTCTCTGAAGTTTTCTTTCATACCTTGTTCCTTATTGGACAGCGGCCTTTTCCACTCTGCCGGAAGATGCCGTCACTCCCTTCGTACTGCAACCATAAATCGGTGGCGAATTCTCGCCCGACTTTGAATGCACGCGAGCAGGGAGAGTTACTCAAAAGGATAGCAATGAAAAATAAATCAATCAGCACGATGCTGTCAGTGTTCTGTCTGGCTTTGGCGGTCGGTGCGGTGGCGCAAGGGCAAGCCAAGAAGGGCATGCCAAAGCAAAGCATACCAAAGCAAAGCATAAAAGATGAGAGCAGCCAATCAGACAAGGCGGCGCGCGTTTTCAAAGAAATCATGGGCACGCCGGATAAAGGCATTCCCCAGGAATTGCTGGAAGGCGCTGAATGCGTAGCGGTTTTCCCTTCAGTTATCAAAGCCGGATTCATTATCGGCGGACGTGGCGGACGCGGCGTCGCCAGTTGCCGCACGACTAGGGGTTGGAGCGCGCCGGCCTTTTTCAATTTAGGCGGCGGCAGTTTCGGCTTGCAGATCGGCGCGCAATCCACTGATTTCGTGATGCTGTTTATGAACAAAGACGGGCTGAACAGCTTGCTGTCAGACGGCTTCACGCTGGGGGGCGACGCTTCAGTGGCGGCTGGACCAGTCGGACGTCAAGCTGGCGCTTCGACCGACATCAAGTTGAATGCGCAGATTCTTTCTTATTCACGCAGCAAAGGACTGTTTGCCGGACTCGAACTCAAAGGCGTCGTCATCAAGCCAGATAAAGATGATATGCGCGATGTTTACGGCGCAGGCGTGACCGCCAAAGAAGTGTTGCGAGACAACAAGGTCACTGCGCCTTTCACAGTGCGCGCTTTCCCGACCACGTTGGGCAAATACTCGTCGCGCATGGCTGAGAAATAAGACAACCAACTAAAAACACCAGAAGAGAAACTTCATAGGAGAAGAATATATGAACATTCCCAAATTGATCACTGCCTGCGCGCTGTCTTTGATGACGCTCGTCGGCGCGGTTTCGGCGCAAACCTTGCCGGTTCGGTGGATTCCCGCCCAGCGGCAATTGCTGGCGGTCAAATATAACGAAAACAAGCAAGCCACCGTCATTATGTCGGGCACCGCCATTGCGCCGCGCGTAACGGGCAAAGCCGATGTCGAATACAAACAGGGCCGCACCAACGTACGGCTTGAGATGGATAGCTTCACCAATCCGCAATCACTCGGCGGTTTTTATACGACTTATGTTTTGTGGGCCGTCGCGCCTGAAGGACAAGCCGAGAACCTGATGGAGTTGCCGATTCAGAAAAATTTCAAGATCGAATCAACGACGAAATTTCAAACCTTCGGCTTGATGATTACCGCCGAGCCGCACGGTCGAGTAGAACTGCCGAGTTCGATGATCGTGGCCGAAAACAGCTTGCGCAAAGGGTCTGAAGCTACGCTCACAACGAGCAAGATAGATTACAGCGGCGACCCGGGTACGTTCTATTTGCTTTTCGATCCAAACTCGCCGACCGCGAACGCCGATTACACGACGCCGTTGATGATTTTGGGCGCACGCCGCGCCGTCGAAATCGCGCAGCGTGCCGACGCGAAAAAGTTCGCGCAGTCGGAGTTGCAAAGTGCTGAACTCAAACTTGCCACGTTGGAACAAGCCTGGCCGCGTTCGCGCAAGGCGTCAGACCTGCGCGACAACGCGAAGAAAAATAGCGGACTCGCGCACGACGTAATGCGCATCGCTGAACAGGCGCGCAAGTTGAGCATCACGCGCAGCGCCGAAGCCGAGCTTTCTGCCGAACGCCGACAAGCGGGCGACAACCTCGCCCAATCGCAATCTGAAACTGACCGCGCCAAAAACGAAACTGACCGCGCTCGTTTTGAAGCCAATCGCGCCGCCAACGATGCAGGAATCGCGCGCACCGATGCTGAACGCGCGCGCGCCGAAACCGAACGTGCGCAAGCCGCCGAACGCGCACAATCAGAGCGGGCAGCCCGCGCCGACAGCGAAGTCGCCGCCGCCCGGAAGCGCGTCGAGCAAGCGCAATCTGAAACCGACAAAGCTAAAGCGAATGAAGAGCTAGCTCGCGCTGAAGCCGGACGGGCGAACGTTGAAGCCGGTCGCGCGCAAACGGCTGAACGCGAAGGCGTAGCCCGCGCCGCGAACGAAGTGGCTGCGGCACGGCTGCGCGTTGAACAGGCGCAATCTGAAACTGACAAGGCCAAAGCCAATCAGGAACTGGCGCGCGCCGAAGCCGATAGTGCGCGTCTGCAAACCTCCACCGCGCAGCGTGACAGAGACGATGCGCAGCGTGAAAGAGACGCCGCCAACCGCGAGCGAGATGCGGCGCGACAAAACCTGTTCGTCTCGCTCTCGGCGATTCTCGAAACCCGCCGCGAGACGCGCGGGCTGATCGTCAATCTTTCCGATGTCTTGTTCGATACCGGCAAGGCTACGCTCAAGCCGGGCGCGCGCGAAAAACTCAGTAAGCTGGCGGGCATTCTGTTGGCTTATTCCGGCGCTTACCAGCTTGAGATCGAAGGTCACACCGACTCGGTCGGCACAGACGATTCGAATCTCAATCTCTCACGCGGACGCGCTGAAGCGGTGCGCGAATACCTGACGCAAAACGGCATCAAGGCCGAACGCATGATCGCCGCGCGCGGTTTTGGCGAAGCAAAACCCGTCGCCGACAACGAGACGGCAGCAGGCCGCCAAGTCAATCGCCGCGTCGAAATCATCATCGCCGATCAACCTCAAGCGCAGGCGAAATCCGGCAATCAGTAAAACGACGGAGAAAGCGGTGGGGCAGGTTTTAAGCCTGCCCTACCCATTTTTTGAAGACAAGTTAGGCTTGGTGAAACCAACCGCGCGCTTGAACGAAGAGCGAAGACGCAATTCAAAAAGAACACCATGAGCAAAATCGCAGTCATCTATCATTCCACTTACGGTCACACCAAACTTCAGGCCGAAGCCGTTTTGCGCGGTGCGCAAAGCGTGAGCGGCATTAGCGCCCAGCTTTATACGGCCGAAGAGGCCGCCGCGCGACTCGACGAACTGGACGCCGCCGATGCCATCATTCTGGGCTGTCCGACTTATATGGGCAGCATGTCGGCAGGCATGAAAACCTTCATCGAAGCCGCTGCCAAGAAGTGGTTCACGCTCGCCTGGAAAAACAAAATTGCGGGAGCCTTCACCAACTCTTCGTCCTTTTCGGGCGACAAGCTCAACACGCTGGTCGGACTCGTCATCAACGCCATGCAACACGGCATGATTTTCGTAGGACTGGGGATGATGCCGTCTGCTAATCAACCCGAAGCTATGAATCAAATCAACGGGCCGGGACCGGACGCACACAATCGCGTAGGTTCTTTCATCGGCCCGATGTCAACGAGCTTTCAAATCAAACCGCCTGACGCACCCAGCCTCGGCGATCTCGAAACGGCAGAGAGGTATGGACTCCGTGTCGCAGAAATCACCCTTCAATTCGCCCGTGGGAAAAACGCCTGACCTTATTTCGGGCAGATCAGGATTGAAGGACAACAAAAGGAACAGAAAAGGAATAAAGATGAAGCTAAAAAATAAGTTGTTATCAAATATGCTTGGCATACTTGGCGCGGCGCTCTGTTTAGCCGTAAGTGTGTTGAGCGTAAGGCCGGTCGAGGTTCAGGGCCAATCGAATCGCAGCGCATTCAAAGAGATTTACACCGGAAATATGATTTATTTCGACGGAACCTTTGGCCCCGGGGCCGGGTTGCGGCGCGGCAATCGTTCGGGCAGCGGCAGTGAATTTTTTACGCTGACGATCAACCGCTATACGCCTGAAAACGAAGTTGCGCAGATGCTAAATGCTTTACGGCAAGACGGACAGGACGGCCTGATGAAAACTCTCAGCAAAGATAAGGTCGGCACTTTGCAAATCGGCAACGGCCTCGCGCGCGACGTGCAGGCAGTCTGGATTACGCAAACCGACGAAGGCCGCAAAATTAGTGCGCTTTCAGAGCGCTGGCTGGGTTTCGGCGAACTCCGGCGCGGCACACGGTCGGTTGATTACCCGCTCACTTACATCGAAATTTTCGTCCAGGAAGACGGGGGCGAAGGCGGCGGCAAAAGTGAAGGCAGCCTGATTCCAGCGGCGCGCGTCAGGTCAAAGGGCGGCAATAACATCGAGATCGAAAACTTCGGCATTTATCCGGCGCGGCTGACGAATATCAAGGCCAACATGAAAGTAGGAAAAAAATAAGGAACACCAGCCGACATAGACTTGTTGGCGGTATCAAGAATTCAGGCTACGGACGCGACTTTCAAACGCTGGCATTCGCGAGTTCGTCAACAAAAAGCTGGTAAGTGCCGCTTCGATTGAAGCAACACCATAGGAGAAGCATGAAAAAGACAGTGGGTTTATGGATAGATCATCGCAAGGCCGTCATCGTGTTTTTGACGGGTCAGGAAGAAGAAGAAATAACGCAGGTCAGTTCAGACCTTAAACACGCGCACGGGCAAGCTGGCGCGTCAGTTCACGCTGATGACATACAGCAGCGAGAGATGACCGAACACCTGAACCGTTATTACGACGAAGTGATTGCCTCGCTGCGCAACGCGGAAGCAATTTTGATTCTGGGGCCGGGCGAAGCAAAGGGCGAACTGAAAAAACGCCTGGAAAAAAGCCATGTCAAAGGACGCGAAATAGAGCTTGAAACCGTAGACAAGCTGACTGACCGCCAGATTGTGGCGAAGGTTCGAGCGCGGTTCAGTTCACACGCGCAGGCCGCGCACTAACGAACGCTATGTCCAACGATAAACTCATAAGCAAACAGAGTAGCTTGCTCGATTTTCTGGAATGGTTCGGAGAGTTAGCTCAATTTTGCCTGCGCCTTGCTAAAGCGACGGTGACACCGCCGTATGAGTTACGTGAGTTATTGCGCCAAATGCATGAGATCGGAACCAAGTCGTTACCGTTGGTGGCGATAGCGGGTTCGGCCATCGGCGTCGTCCTCTCAATGCATGCGCGCGACAGCATGGTGCGCTTCGGAGCCAAGTCTTTGATCCCGACGCTGATTATTATTGCGGTAATTAAAGAAGGTGGCCCGATTATCACTTCGTTAGTCATCAGCGGGCGCGTGGGCGCAGGCATTGGGGCTGAGCTAGGCTCAATGAAAGTAACTGAACAAGTAGACGCCATCGAAGCCTCCGCCGTTGATCCTTTTAAGTTACTGGTCGTCACGCGCGTGCTGGCCTGTGTGCTGATGTTGCCGTTGCTGACTCTCGTGGCAGATTTTTGCGGCATTCTGGCGGGCTGGCTCGCCAATGCTTTGATTGAGCCGATGACGCTAAAGTTTTTTGTCGTGAACGGTTTTCAGACCGTCAGATTCAGCGATTTATTTTCGGCTACGATTGGGACATTAATTTTCGGCTTGTTAATCGGAATTATCGGATGCTTCGAGGGATTGCGAACGCAGGGCGGAACCGCCGGCGTCGGGCGAGCTTCGACCAGCGCCGTCGTCATCGCTTCGCTCTTCGTCATCCTGGCTGATGTAGTCATCGTGCGCATTACCATTTTGATTTTTTCACATTAAACGAATGGAACTCAACGGCGACAATTCAACCTTACAAGTCAAAGCCTTGCGCAAGGCTTTTGGTAGCCAAACTGTCTTGAATGGCATTGATCTCAAGATCGCCAAAGGTGAAATCGTCACCGTTCTCGGTCGCAGCGGGAGCGGAAAAAGCGTCTTACTCAAACTAATTATCGGCTTGCAAAAACCCGACGCGGGAACCATTGAGCTATTTGGCGGTGAAGTTACCAAGTTACCTTTGGGCCAATTAAATCAGGTACGCAAAAAACTGGGGTTTCTTTTTCAGCAAGCGGCGCTTTACGACTCATTAAGCGTCGAAGAAAACGTGGCTTTTCCGCTCCGGCGTCATACCAGATTGAGCGACGCTGAAATCAGCGAGCGGGTTAAGCAAATGTTAGCGCGCGTTGATATGGGGAAAGACCTGAAAAAAATGCCGTCAGAAGTTTCAGGCGGTATGAAAAAACGGGTGGGGCTGGCTCGCGCGCTGATCTTAGACCCTGAAATTATCTTGTTAGATGAACCCACTGCCGGGCTTGACCCGATCACGACCAAAGAAATTGATGAGTTAATTTTGAGCTTGCAGAAAGAGCGAGAAATTACGTCTATCGTCGTTACGCATGATCTAAGCAGCGTAGACCGACTGGCTGATCGCATCGTGATTCTGAAAGATGGCAACGTGATTGTCGAAGGTAAACCAGATGAAGTTAAACGAAGTAAAGATCCGTTTGTTACGGAGTTTATGGAGTTAGGTTTATAGAGGAGTTGATTATGTCTAAAATCGCATTGCTGGGCGCTTTTGTGTTTGGCGCTTTGGTAATTTTTTTCATCGCCATTTTCCTCATTGGCGACCGGCAGTTTTCCTTCAGCCGCACCTATCGTTTGGACGCGCTCTTTGTTCAGGTAAGCGGGCTGGAGCCAGGCGCGATCATTCGCACCGGCGGTGTCAGGGTGGGCACGGTGAAAGACATTCGCTTGCCTGATAAGCCCGGTGAGCAGGTCAAGGTCATCATGGAGTTGGAAGATTCGACTCGTAAAATTATCAAACAGGATTCAGTGGCCTTAATTGATACCGAAGGCTTGTTAGGGAATAAGTTTGTTTCTGTTACTTTTGGATCAGCCGCCAGCCCGGCTGTGCGCGACGGCGACACGATTACGAGCCAGCCGCCCATGGAGCTTTCTGATCTAACTAAAAAAATTAACGGCATTGCCGATCAGACCAAAGACGTGCTGGTTTCAGTCAACGGGATCATGAATTCGGCGCAAGGCTCGGTTGATAATGTTGATGCGATAACCGGAAACTTGAAAACAGTCACCCAAAAAATCAATCAAGGCAACGGCACATTGGGTGCGTTGGTCAACGACAAGCAAGTATATCAATCATTGAATTCTGCCACTGTTGATATTCGTGAAACGATGTCTGCCGCCCGGGTCGGCGTGGTTTCGTTTCAAGAGAACATGGAAGCGCTCAAACATAACTTCCTGTTGCGCGGTTATTTTAAGGATCGCGGTTATTTCGACTCGGCGGAATTGGCAAAATATACCATCCCAGAATTGCCCGCCCAGGCAGTAACAAAAAAGTTTGTTATTGAAGGAAAAAACCTGTTCGATAAAGAAAACACGGCGAAATTCAAAAAATCAAAACTACTTGACCTCGCTGGGGAATTTCTGGAACAAACACCCTTTGAATTGGCCGTAGTAGCAGCCTATAGCAGTGAGAAAGGTGACATAGAAGAAAATATCACCCTCACGCAGGCGCGCGCGGCAGTGGTTCGTGAGTATCTCAGCAATAACTTCAAGTTAGACGATTCGAAAATCAAAACCAAAGGCATGGGCGAAGAGGCAGCAGGTAATGCCGCGCCGTCGAATCGAATTGAAATCCTGATTTATTCGGGCAAGCAAGCCAACGTAAATAAATGAATGCAAAGGCACTGAGCTTATGCGTGGAACGAAGAACGACAACCTATTGCAGCAAACCGAACAAGCCCTGCATAAGAGCGAAGAGCGTTTGCAAAGCATTCTCTCTTCGATAGACGAAGTGGTTTGGGCGGCGTCGCCGGACGGGCGACAAATTCAATACATTAACTCCGCCGTTGAGCAAATTTGGGGGCTGCCGGTCACTGACTTTTACGCCAATGCGTGGCCGATGACTGAAGTAATCCACCCTGAAGATCAAGCGCGAGTGACAGATTCATTTCGGGTTCTCGTTGCTGGCGGAAAATTCGACGTTGAATATCGCATCGTGCGACCGGGCGGAGAAATCCGCTGGATTCATGACCGAGGCCGCCGCGTCGCTGGTGAGAATGGGCAGTGTGTCACGTTGACCGGCATTGCCGCTGACGTGACCAGCCGCAAACAGTCAGAAGGACAATTGCGTGAGCAAGCCGCGCTGCTCGATCAAACCCAGGAAGCCATTATTGTGAACGATCTGGCAGGCCAGATTCTTTTCTGGAATCGCGGCGCGGCCAACCTCTATGGCTGGCAGGCCGAAGAAGTGATCGGCTCCAGTCTGGCCGGTCGAGCTTACCGCGATGAAGCGTCACACAGCGCCGCCACGCAGTCGCTCTT